>CAYTXN010000252.1:0-5205 GCA_964441195.1 uncultured Limnohabitans sp. | reverse complement strand
TCATAATTGGTGTATTCATTTTAACAGGTCTACTGGTGATAGGATGAATTTCTCAGAAAACAACCCATTAGGTATCCTGTAGTGTCTTGAATGAATCGTTGTTTTGAGAAATTTTTCTAGCTACTGTAAAAGAGAACTCAAAAAATCTGAATTCTTAACTTTAAAATTTACCTTTTAATTAGCTTTTTACAAACTATGCATAATATGAAAGGGCGAAAAAGTTTAAGACAGGGCAGGACAGGTCAGGATAACGGTTTTGTTTTCTTCAAACAAAAATGAACTTCAATGAGTAAAGGGTTTTTCAAAAAGATAGTTGGTGGAACCAATGAATATGAGCGAACGCCAGTTCCAGCAGGTAGTCTCAAGGGAGGAAAGAGCTTTCTTGGGATGTATGCTGGCGAGCATACCGCAGGAACGGAGTTTGTCATTGGGCCTTTGTTTGTCGCTCACGGTGTGACGGCCGGCGACCTGGTTTTGGGCTTGTTAATTGGTAATTTATTGGCGGTTCTCAGCTGGGGGTTGATCACCGGTCCCATTGCAGCCTCCAAGCGACTAACACTCTATTATCAACTGGAACGAATTGCCGGTAAAAATGTGGTTCGCTGGTATAATCTGGTCAATGCATTGATGTTTTGCTTTTTGGCAGGATCGATGATCGCTGTTTCAGCAACCGCAGTTGGGATTCCATTCAATCTGGAAATGCCCACTTTGACTGACTGGCTTCCAAGAACTGCTGGTTGGATTGTTACAGTTTTAGTAATGGGTGCTGTGATTACTTTAGTTGCAATTCAAGGCTATAATCAGGTTTCTAAATTTGCAAATATCATGTCTCCTTGGATGATTTTGATATTTATCGCAGCGGCAATTGTCGGATTAGCTCAATTGGGAGTTGGGACTTTTGAAAGTTTAATTACTATTGCCCAAGAAGTGATTTGGAATGGCGTCCCAATGGCAGGAATGTCCAAATTCACCATTTGGCATATTATCTTTTTCGCTTGGTTTTGCAATATGGCCATGCATATCGGGATGTCAGACTTGACGATCTTGCGATATGCACGATCCTGGAAATATGGCTTTTACACCTTTGTGGGAGTTTATTTGGGTCATTTTGTGGCATGGATTGCTTCAGGGATTTTGTATGCTGTTTTTCTTCAGGCAAATACCGGTTCGCAGGAATTCGCTCCTGGACAAATAGCTTATCAAACGCTTGGTGTAGCAGGAGCCATTTGTGTTGTCATTGCTGGTTGGACTACTGCTAATCCGACGATTTATCGGGCAGGATTGGCTTTGCAGGGTATTTTTCCAAAAGTACCGACGTGGAAAATCACGGCAATAGTGGGCGGGATTACCAGTTTAGCAGCATGCTTTCCCGCATTGGTGATGAAGCTGCTCGATTTTGTTGCACTTTATGGTTTGCTTTTGATGCCGATGGGAGCGGTGATTTTTGCTGATTTTTACTTTTCCAAAAAGATGGGTTTCCAATCCGAAGGAGCCCTTAATTCAAGGTCTGATTTCAGCCTTCCTGCTTTATTAAGTTGGGTTTTGACCTTGGTCTTTTGCCTTGGGTTGAATTTCTTCTATGGAGTAGAAATCTTCTTCCTTGGACTTCCAGGTTGGTTTGTGGCAGTCGCCATTTTCATTGTACTTTCTAGAATAAAATATCCACTTGCAAAATCACTTGCTGTATGAAGACTATGTTGATTCTACTTTCCATTCTAGGATTGTTTACTACGATTGTTCCTCCAATTCTTTTGTTTTTAGGAAAAATTGAATTGGGAGATATGAAGATCTGGATGGGAGTGGGGATGGTGATGTGGTTTGTGACTGCGCCGTTTTGGATTAATAAACAGCAGGAAGACAGAAGGCCGGAGACGAAAGAAAATTGACAGAAAACTTTCTATCGCAAAATGAATTCAGTGTCAGACTGATCGCAGTCGAAGTCGGTAGTTATTGAATTTCAACCATGATCTCTAAATTACTAATAACCAATAACCTAATAACTCATGTCTTCCTCTTTTCATAATAAATCACTCGATCTACTTTCCGAACAATTAGGTTCGAATGGAATACATTTTGACTCTCTGATTTCCAAAATCTCTGATTTTCAGATTGCTGTTCCTTCTTGGGCTTTGGGTGCAGGAGGGACAAGGTTTGGTCGATTTTCAATCGGGGGTGAACCTCGAAATCTGGAAGAAAAGCTGGAGGACATTGGTCTTTTGGCCAAGTTGACCAAGCGAACTGATGCGGTTTCATTGCACATCCCTTGGGATATTCCTGAAGATGCATTAGCAATCAAGCAGAAAGCGGCTGAACTCAAAATCAGCTTTGATGCAATGAACAGTAATACTTTTCAGGACTATGGTCAAGGTTTGAGCTATAAATTGGGTTCGCTAAGTAATGCTGATTCAAAAACTAGAAAACTAGCTGTAGAACATAACCTTCAAGTAATTGAAATTGGGAAAACTTTGGGGAGCAAAGGACTGACCGTTTGGTTGGCAGATGGAAGTAACTTTCCGGGACAGGCCCATTTTCGCAATTCGTTAAAATGGACCACAGAGTCTTTGCAAGAGATTTATGCTGGAATGCCGGATGACTGGAAGCTTTTATTGGAATACAAACCCTATGAACCTAATTTTTACCACACAGTCATTCCCGATTGGGGGACTTCAGCATTGATTTGCCGCCAACTTGGAGATAGGGCAAAAGTGCTGGTTGATCTTGGACATCACTTGCCTAATACCAATATCGAACAAATAGTGGCAACGCTGATGCAACAAAATATGCTTGCAGGTTTTCACTTCAATGACAGCAAATACGGGGACGACGACCTCAGCTCGGGAAGTATCAAGCCGTATCAGTTGTTTTTGATTTTCTGCGAACTGATCGGCGGAGCGGAGGAAAAGGCTCAGCCTTGGGAAAGTATTTCCTGGATGATCGACGCCAGTCACAATACCAAAGACCCTTTGGAAGATCTCATTCAGGCATTGGAAGCCATATCTCTTGCTTATACCAAAGCGCTTTTGGTGGATAGAAAGAAATTAGCTCAATGCCAATATGAAGGCGATGTTGTCGGGGCTCAGGAAGTTTTGCAAGAAGCATTTTTGACTGATGTCAGAGCTTTGGTTCGTGAAGCAAGAATCCAAAGTGGAGGAGAGGCTGATCCTTTGGCTTCTTACCGAAGAGAAAAAATACGGGAAAAATTGATCGCTAAGCGTGGTAAAAACGCTCTGGCGAGTGGGTTGTAACACTAACTTTTTCTCATCAACTCGATTTGGTTCAAGTCTCCTGACTTGGACCTGATCAGGGAAAAAATTAACTTCCTGTTCCCCAACATGACCTCAAATGAAAAAATCAATTTGGCTTGCATTTCCTGTATTTATGGCCTGCACCGCTCCCAAAACTGAAACTGTATCTGTTCCCAACTATCAGACTGTTGGTTCTGTAGAAAGACTTGATTCAGCAATTAACGATCTGATTACATTAGATGCGAAGATTGAAGTCCTGGCCTCAGGATTTGAATGGGCAGAAGGACCACTCTGGTTGGAAGATCAGCGGGCCTTGATTTTCACTGATGTTCCCACCAACAAAATCTGGAAATGGACTGAAAAAGACAGTCTTTCGCTATACTTGACTCCATCGGGATACTTAGGAGATCGAACTGACAAGCGTGAACCAGGAGCAAATGGTTTGGTTTTAGACTCTGAAGGAAATCTGATCCTTTGCCAACATGGCGAGCGACAAATTGGGAAAATGTTAGCTTCTATTGACGCGCCAAAGGCTGAATTTGAAGCTTTGGTCAGCGAGTACGATGGTAAGCGGTTCAATAGCCCAAATGATCTGGTATTTAATTCCAGAGGACAACTCTTTTTCACCGATCCTCCATACGGAATGGATCCTTGGGATGAGAAGCAATTGGATTTTCAGGGAGTTTACCGTTTGGACAGCGATGGTAGTCTTAATTTGCTAATCGACTCACTTAGTCGACCAAATGGAATTGCTCTGAGTCCTGATCAAAAGACACTCTATATTGCTCAGTCCGATTCTCAGAAGGCCCGCTACTATGCTTATGATTTGGATGAAAATGGAAATGTGGTTTCCGGAAAAATGCTTTTTGATGCTACTTCGTTGCAAGGTGATAGCAAAAAAGGACTTCCCGATGGATTGAAAGTTCATTCCAGCGGAACACTTTTCGCAACCGGACCTGGCGGAGTTTTGGTGATTAGTTCGGATGGAAAGCATTTAGGCACGATTCTGACTGAAAACGGAACGGCGAACTGTGCCTTTGATTCCGATGAAAAGTACTTGTATATGACTGCTGATGCGTATTTGATGAGAATTGCTTTGAAGTAGGAGGGGTTGAAGTATGGAGGTAAGGAAGTTGGGATGTTAGGAAGCTAGGAAGTTGGGATGTTAGGAGGTAAGGAAGTTGGGATGCACGGAGGTCGGACGTTGTGCTGCTTCTCCCGAAGCAGCACTTTTGGCGTCATTGCGAGGGGTCTTTCTAAAGATTAAATTAGTTTTAAGTATTGCGATCCTGAAGCAATCTTTTCATAAGACGCTCATTGGAGTTGAAACCTAGAAATAAGGAGTTTTGGGTTAGTCGTCACAGCGAGAAGCATGTTCTAAGGTGTAAATTTATGGAACGTTTTTTTGCTACGAAGCAGTCTCCAAAATAATAGACCACTATCAGAAAGTGATTGCTTCGGGGTGTTTGAGGAGAATTTCTGAGGCATTCAGAAAAAAATCCCCTCGCAATGACGGTTAAATTTTAGGCAGAACCCAAGGCTTTCGATACTCCGGAAAGATCAGGTCATTTGCTTCTTTATTTCCGATGAACTGCCTTATGGCATCATCCCAAACCAAGCTTTCTGCATCAACTCGGGCGGCAATGTTTGGAATGTGAGCATGTAAGGCTGCGATTCGACCGGCTTCGGGTGGGCAACTCGGTTCGTTTCGGGATTTGATGCACTCTACAAAGTTGGCAACGTGGAGGTTATGCGATTCGGTCGTTCCTTCCAGTTTTTTTGCTTCAATTTTATCGGCTTTGGCTGTTGGGTCCCATTCCGGATAGATTTCATAGCCGCTTCTGTTTACCACCAGAGTTCCCAAGTCTCCCACATAAGCAATTCCGTAAGGTTTGCCATAAGGCCCGGTTTGCAGTCCTCCATTCATGTCATAATTGATCAGGAAGTCCTTTTTGGGAAA
>CAYTXN010000251.1:0-5207 GCA_964441195.1 uncultured Limnohabitans sp. | reverse complement strand
TGAGTTTATCCCGGATAACCTTATAAAAAGATCAGGGCTATTTTCCTCTTATCCGCTCCACATCGGCGATTTCAATTTCCAATGGATCTCCTAGAAGTTTCGAACCTGATTCGGTAATCAGATAGGCATCTTCTACTCTGATTCCCCCAAAACCTCTGTATTCGGCGACTTTATCATAGTTGATAAAGTCGCTGTGCAGGTTTTCAGCCTGCCACTGATCGATCAGTTGAGGGATAAAATAGATGCCAGGCTCGATTGTCAGTACAAATCCTTTTTCCAGTTCTTTGCCCAATCGCAGTGATTTCAATCCAAACTGTTTGCTCTTTTTGAGTTCGTCGGTATAGCCCACATATTCCTCACCGAGGTCTTCCATGTCATGGACATCCAATCCCATCATATGTCCCAATCCACATTGGAAAAACAGGGCATGAGCTCCCTGATTGACTGCTTCATCCAGATTTCCTTTCATGAGACCGAGTTCCTTTAGGCCTTCGGCCAAGGTTTTGCAGGCTAAAAGATGTACTTCCTTAAATCGGATTCCCGGCTTCAGTGCGGCCACGGCACTTTTGTAAGCACTGAGAACGATCTGATAAATTTCCTTTTGTTTCGGAGAAAATTCAATCCCTACGGGAAATGTTCGGGTAATGTCTCCCGCATACCGCATGGCCGATTCCGCTCCAAAATCCCCCAAAAGCATTTTCCCTTCTGTCAGGGTATTGGAATAGTTGTGGTTATGGAGGATTTGACCTTCGATGGTGATGATTGGAGCAAAAGATAAATGTCCTCCCAGAGCCAACGCTTCCCCGTTTACCATTCCCAGGAGTTGGTATTCTTTCATGCCTGCTATGGCTTCCTGCATCGCCCGCTTATGCATGCTTACACTAATGTTTACCGCCTTGTTGATCTCCGTGATTTCCTCCTCAGTTTTTATGGATCGTTGGGCCACTATGGCTTTGATAAAATTCACAGAGGCCCGGGAAGAGATTTCCTGAATGGGAAAATGGAGCCATTCGGAAAGTTTCTGTGTGTTTTCCGGTCTGTAAGGAGGAAGGAAATGGATTTGCTGATTCACTACTTTGTCCAGAAACTTCGGGAGTTCGTTTTTGGGTTTGGAGGCTTTAATTCCTACTGCTTCCGCTAATTCGGAAAGAGGCGGATGGGCTCCTTGCCAAATCACTTCCACTGTGGTCAGATTATCCCCAAAGATGATTTCCAGATCCTGATCGATATCAATGATCGCCGCAAGTCCAGGCATGTCCAAGCCAAAAAAATACAGAAACGAACTGTCCTGCCTGAATGGATACCAATTGTCCTTGAAGTTGCTGCTGCTTTCTTCATTTCCCAGGAAAAGTAGGACGCCCGAGCCCATTTTCTGCTTGAGTTGCTTCCTTCTTTCGATATAGGTATCCTTCGGAAAAGTGTTCATTTCAATTTTATCTTTTAGTTAGGAGTAATCTTTTGGAAAGGTCTTTTTTTGGTTAAAAGTCTGAGGTCATGCGCTTTGGAGATTAGAACATGTCAAGGAATTTAAATCCCCCTTGCCCCCTTTGGAAAAGGGGAAATTGGCCTCTTTCCATCCTCAATCCTTCATTCCAAATTCATAATTTTTACTGAAAAAAGCCCAAATTTCTGTTTTATCCTTCTTTATCTCCCTCCCGCTGGCAGACTTCTCAACCAAAAGGCTTTCATGGTTTCCCGCAAGTGGAGTGAGGTATTTTCACGTTCGTTGATGCTGTGCGAACGCATCGGGTAGGACATCATGGAGAATTGTTTGTTGTGTTTGATCAGTTTGTCCACCAGCATTTCAAAACTCTGGTAGTGCACATTGTCGTCAGCTGTGCCATGGATGATCATCAATTCTCCCTGCAAATTCTCGGCATAAGTAATGGGAGAACCGTCGATATAGCCTTTCAGATTATCTTCCAAAAGCCCCATATATCGCTCCTGGTAGGTGGCGTCATACAGTCGTTGATCCGAGACAAAAGCCAAGGCCAAACCTGCTTTGTAAAGCTCAGGAAAGCGGAACATCAAATTGAGGGTCATCTGACCTCCGCCACTCCATCCCCATGATCCGACTCGGGTTGGGTCAATAAAATCATAGGTTTTCAGGACTTGTTCCACAGCTGCCTTCTGGTCGTAAGAGGCAAGAATTCCTATTTGACCATAGATGGATTTTCGCCATTCTCTTCCTCTTGGCGTTTTGGTGCCTCGGTTATCGATGCTAATGATGACATACCCCAAGTCTGCCATGTAGTGGTGCCACAAGTCCCCGTCTGCCCAATTATCCTGAACGGTAGAACTTGCAGGTTCTCCGTAGACATATGCCAGCAGAGGATACTTTTTCGCTGGATCAAAATCTTTCGGCTTAATCATCCATCCATCCAATTCTACTTCTCCAATATTTACTTTGAAAAATTCCTTGGGATTCATTCCCAAAGCAGAAACTTTGGCTTTTAACTCCTGATTTTCTTCCAAAACTCTGACAGTTTCATGTTTAGGAAGATTGATTAATGAATATACCGGCGGTGTCGTGGTGTTTTGAAACGTGTGGATTGCAAATTTTGAGTCGGCCGAAATCTGATAGGCATTTTGTCCTGAAAGTGCAAGTGGAGTGATCCGTTCAGCTTTTCCGAGTTTGCTCAGTGAACTCCGATAGAGATAGCGTTGGGTGAAATTGTCAGGGGAGGCAATGTAATAGACAAAACCGCTTTCAGGATCGATGTGGCTGATACGCTCCACGTCAAACTCGCCCTCGGTCACCAACTCAACCGTTTTTCCATCCCGGGAAACCTTGTACAGATGCATCCAGCCGTCCCGTTCGCTGGTCCAAGTGAAAGACTTCTCTCCCTCCAGCCATCGGATATTGTCATGCACGTCCAGAAAGGCAGCATCTTCTTCGACTAGGATTTTTGACATCGTTAAAGTCTGGATGTCTGCTATCCAAACGTTGTTTTGGTTTTGAGCCCGGTTGAGTTGCTGCACCATCACCTCCTGAGAATTGGGGATGAATTCCATTCTTGCCAGGTAGTTGTTTCGCGGATCTCCCGGGAAATCAAACCATTTGGTTTGTCCGCCCTCGCTGGATACCACGCCAATTTTTACGTCTGATAAAGTTTGCCCCACTTTAGGATAAGGCAATGGGATTGGTTTCGAATAAATCGAGTCTAGATTATTGATGAGATAAAAAGTTCCGACACCTCGAGTGTCAGACTGCCAGTAGGTAATGTTTTTTCCGTCAGGACTCCATCTAAATCCGTCTCTGCAATTCAATTCCTCCTCATAAACCCAGTCAAAGGTCCCGTTGATGATGTCTTTGTCTCCATCGGAGGTGATTTGGGTGATTTTTCCAGAGGCTAGGGATTCTACGAAAATATTGTTTTCACTGACATAGGCGACTCTTGTGGCGTCAGGGGAAAACTTGGCAAACATCAGCGTGGTGGCCGGAATTTCTTTCCCCAATTGGCTAAGCTTTTTGCTTTTCAAATCCAATACCCAATAATCTCCCCGGGTATGATAGCGCCAGACCTTTCTGGTATTGGTGAAAATGAGCAGTTTGCTGTTGTCCTCAGACCAATGATAGTCCGCCACTGTCAGCGGCTTATTTTCGCCTTCGGGAATTAATTCTCCTGCAGAAACCAATACCGATCTATTGCCTTTGGTAGCATCATATCGGACGATGTCATCACCTTCCAAGGTGTTGCTCTTTTCTATACTGGAGTAACCCAAGCCGTCTTTCATCCAGCGGATCGGGCCAAATCGGTTTTGTCGGTAAGTGCCGTTTTTATAGATATCTTCCAATGTCAGCTCCGATTGGGAATACACCTCACCAACAGAACTTAACAGAAAAATTAACAGGAGCGCCAACGAGTTTTTCATGTAAAGCAGGATATGATTTTAGATTTTTTCAGTCATCTGAAAAGAAGATTTTGAAGGAAATAATCGATCAAAATTTTAATTGGGACATGAATTAAATATAAAGCATTCTTATGCTTTTACCAGAATGTTTTACTAGCCAAAGGCCAATTGTATTTTGTTGGACAGGGTGGTTTTACTAAAATTAGATTTGGTAAATATGGTCAAAACCCAATAAAATAACAGACTCCAAGGCTAGTAACAAAGTGAAAAAATTGAATTAGAACGATTTAATCTTAAATTTAAGCTGAGCCTTAACCAATTGATTTTATGAATTATCCAAGCATTTTCAATGATGTCGTAGGACCTGTGATGAGAGGTCCATCAAGTTCACACTGTGCGGCTTCTTTAAGAATAGGAAGAATTTGCCATGACTTGATGGATGGAAGTATATCGACAATTGAAATCGATTTTGACCCGAATGGTTCCTTGGCTACCACCCACAAAGAGCAAGGTTCGGATATGGGATTGTTTGGAGGTTTTCTGGGATGGGAAGCCTACGATGAAAGGCTGGTTGATTCCGAAATGCATATTGGTGCTGCAGGGATTCAAATAAAAATCAACATCAAAGACATTCAGGCCGAGCATCCAAATACCTATCAAATCACCTTGAAGAATCCTTGGGAAACGCATCAGGTCATAGCAATTTCCACCGGAGGCGGGATGATTGAAGTAATTGAAATTGACGGAGCCAAAGTTTCTCTTGCAGGTGACAGCTTTGTCACCCTCATCTATTCATCGGATTTGCAAAAGGTGAGTCATTATCTCGAGCAAGCCGAATTGGGTGATGATATGGAGATCCACACAAAGGAGAAGAATTTTATCGCTGTAAAAAGTCAGGCTTTTTTCGATAATTCGATTCTTGAGGAACTCACAGGAATCGAAGGTGTCACTCAAATCAAGCAAATCAAGCCTGTTTTGCCTGTTCTCACCAGAAAAAATACCGTCGTTCCATTTATCACCTGCGACGAGATGTTCGCTTACAATGAGGGCAAGGATTTAAGTCTTTGGGAATTGGCGGTACGATATGAAAGCATGCGGGGAAATATCTCTGAGGAAGAAGTGCTTTCCAAAATGAACGACATCCGGATTATCCTCAAGAGTGCCGTTGAAACCGGTTTGAAAGGCACAAAATTCGAAGATCGGATCTTGGGTCCTCAATCCGTGAAATTTAAGTCAATGATGGAAGACCGCAAGCTGATTAGTGGCGACGTCCTGAATCGGATTATTATGTACGTTTCCGCCATCATGGAAGTGAAAAGTTCCATGGGCGTTATTGTAGCCGCGCCGACTGC
>CAYTXN010000250.1:0-5232 GCA_964441195.1 uncultured Limnohabitans sp. | reverse complement strand
AACAAAGCAATCAGGTAACAAAATGGCAAGAAATAAAAGTAGAGGGAGCACGGAGGTAAACGCAGGTTCGATGGCTGACATCGCTTTCCTTCTTTTGATCTTCTTCCTCGTAACAACCACAATTGCGACAGACAAAGGGATCTTGAATATTCTTCCCCCTAAGCTTGATCCAAATGTTCCGCCACCGGATATTCAGAAGAATGAGCGAAATATTTTCAATATTTTGATCAATGCAAATGATGATCTTCTTATTGAGGGAGAATACAGAAGAACACCCGAAAACTTGGATCAGGATATAAAAGACTTTATCCTGAATTTCGGACAGCCTGACGAAGAAGCGGCAGCTTTATTTAACTCACTTCCTGGATCATTACAGGGAAAGGCTTTGCGAAGACCTGAATCTTCTGATCACCCAAAAGAGGCAGTAGTTTCGATTAAAACCAATCGAGGAACCAGCTACGAATTATACTTGGAAGTTTTTGACTTGGCAAAAAAAGCATACTTCGAAATTTATGGAGAAAGAGTAGGCTTGTCTGCTGACGAATATAGAGCCCTTACAGGCGATGATGAAGCTTCGAAGTTACTCCAGGATAGAGGTAAAGAAGGAATTCCGATGGCGATTTCTATTGCAGAACCAGATAAAATAGGAGGAAATTAATATGGGAAAGTTTAAGAAAAAGACCAATACTTCAACAAGTATTCCTACCTCAGCTTTGCCGGATATTATCTTTATGCTTTTGTTCTTCTTCATGGTTACCACTGTATTGAGAGAGCAAGACCTATTGGTAGAGCAGAAAATCCCTCAAGCTACTCAGCTGCAGAAGCTTCAGAAAAAAACTTTGATTTCTTACCTCTTTATTGGTAAGCCTAAAAATACAGGTTTGTATGGATCTGAACCTCGAGTTCAAGCTAATGATGTGTTGATTACTGCGCCAGAAATTGTTCAGTGGGTTAACCAAGAGCGAGATATGCTTCCTGAATCGGATCGAGGTTTTATCACCATCTCTATGAAAGTAGATAAGGATGTGAAGATGGGTCCAATTTCTGATGTTCAGACTGAACTAAGAAACGCAGATGCTCGAAGAGTCCTCTATGCATCCACAGGAAAAGTAGCGAATTAAAATTCAGTTAATATAGTAAAAGCCATTCGCCTAGCGAATGGCTTTTTTGTTTTAAAAAATATGAAACTATTGCTCTCCAATAAGAATAAAGTTCAGGGCGCATGGGCCATGTACGATTGGGCCAATTCTGTATATAGTTTAGTTATTACTTCAACTATTTTCCCTGTTTATTATAATAGTGTAACCAAAGGTCTGGATGGATCGGACAGGGTTGATTTTTTTGGTTGGGAGGTTGTAAATACAGTTTTATACTCTTATTCCATCTCTTTTTCATTTTTAGTAATAGCAATTTTATCTCCCTTACTTTCCGGAATAGCAGATGCATCTGGTAAGAAGCTTTTCTTCATGAAGTTTTTTGCTTATCTGGGTTCGATTTCCTGTATTGGATTATTTTTCTTCGACGGAAGCAATCTTGAGTTTGGGATTCTTTGTAGTGTGTTAGCGAGTATTGGATATGCTGGAAGTATTGTCTTTTATAATGCATATTTGCCGGAGATTGCCGAAGAACACGAGTATGATTTTCTGAGTGCCCGTGGATTTGCTTTGGGTTATATAGGTAGTGTAATATTGCTAGTTTTTAACCTCTTGATGATCCAATTTCCTGAGTCTTTTGGAGTACCAGAGGGTAGTTTTGCTGCCCGGTTTTCTTTTTTGATTACAGGACTCTGGTGGGCTGGATTTTCTCAAATTCCATTTCGCGTTTTGCCAAAAAATCCTTACAAAAAGAAAATTGAAAGTAAATTTCTCTTAAAAGGGTATCAAGAAATTCAAAAAGTTTTCGCTCAGGTAAGACAAATTCCTGTAATGAAAAGATTTCTAGCGGCCTTCTTCTTTTACTCAATGGGAGTCCAAACTGTCATGTACTTAGCCGCATCTTTTGGAGATAAAGAACTTGGTTTGCCAGGTGATCAATTAATTTTAACAGTTCTGATTATCCAGTTTGTTGCAATTGGTGGAAGCTATCTTTTTGCATTTATCTCCAAAGTATTTGGAAATAAAATCAGCTTGATGGTGATGGTTTTGATTTGGATAGGGATATGTGGTGCTGCATATTATGTATATTCCGTTTATGAATTTTATGCTTTAGCTTTTGTGGTAGGGATGGTTATGGGTGGAATTCAATCTCTCTCTCGCTCCACTTTTTCAAAATTGATTCCAATCGAAACCACAAAACACGCTTCTTTTTTCAGCTTTTATGATGTCACCGAAAAGCTTGCCATAGTTATAGGGACATTTACTTATGGCGCTATTGAGCAATTGACAGGTAGCATGAGGAACAGTGCAGTTTCATTGGGTGTATTTTTCATAGTTGGTCTCGGATTTCTGATTTTAGTTACCATTCCTAAAAATTCGATTTCTCCACAAAAGCTTTAGCTATGCTTAAAATCCTTCAAGGCCAACAAGTAAAAGAACTGGACTCTTCACATATTCAAAAGGAAGGAATTTCTAGCTTGGAATTGATGGAACGAGCAGCGTTAGGATTTGTAAATTGGTGGAAGGGTCAAGAATTTGAAAAGGAAAATCCAGTTTTTATTTTTAGTGGAGCTGGAAATAATGGAGGAGATGGCTTCGCAATAGCCAGATTGTTACACAAATTTGGTTTTAAAGTTTCTGTATTTAAGTGCTTTGGTGATTCAATAGAGATGAGTTCTGATGCACTATGGAATTTCAAACTTCTTTCAGATGGAATCCAGATTAAAAATTGGATGGATTTTGATCCCCTCGCTGAAGGGATTTTAATTGATGCCTTTTTAGGAGTTGGGTTGAAGGGCAAGTTGAGAACTGAAGCACTTGAAATTATACAAAAAATCAATGCATTTCAGGGGGTGGTGATTTCGGTAGATTTACCAAGTGGATTGCCTTCAGATGATGTTTTGACTGGCATTTGTGTCAAAGCGAATTGGACAGTGACATTTGCATTCCCCAAACTTTCTCTTCTTTTTCCAGAACATGGTCCAATGACCGGGGAGCTTGTTGTGGTTGATATCGGTATTGAAGATGGAGAGTATGGGAACTTCGAAGGTTCTTACTATTATCTTAGAAAACAGGATATTCCTTTCCAACATCGGAAATTTCATAGATTTTCTCACAAGGGAGATTTTGGGAAAGTTCTACTAGTCGCAGGGAGTGAAGGAAAAATGGGAGCTGCAATTTTAGCCTGCAAAGCTGCACTTCGAACCGGTTCTGGATTGGTTACAGCTTTTGTGCCCAAGTCTGAGCGACAAATTATTCAAATCTCAGTACCTGAGGCCATGTGCCTGTTTGATCTTTCGGACCATTATTCCAGCTTTGACGCAATTGGTGTAGGCCCTGGTTTTGGAGTTGAAGAAAATGTGAACTTGTTGAGATCCATCTTTCAAAAATTTCAAAAGCCGCTCGTCTTAGATGCAGATGCAATTTCAATTCTTGGTGAAAATCCCGAATTGATTTCACTAATTCCCAAAGGAAGTATTCTTACTCCTCATTTGAAGGAGTTTGATCGATTGTTAGGAAAATCTTCTAATCACAAAGAGCGACTCGAAAAAGCAGCTGATTTCTGCAAAAAGTGGAATATAAATCTCCTTATAAAAGGAGCCAATTCCGTCATTTGTTTAGCTGATGGAAAACAGATTTTCAACTCTACAGGAACGCAATACATGGCGACGGGTGGTTCGGGAGATGTGTTGACGGGCATGATCACATCTTTCCTTGGTCAGGGTTACAATCCGGAGAATGCACTGATATGCGGAGTCTTTCATCATGGTTTTGCTGGCGAAATTGCAGGCAAAACAAAACGACGAGGGACAATAGCTTCAGATATCATAGATGCTATTCCACAAGCTTTCATTGAACTGAATATTTCTTAAAAAAATATGTTTTCAGCTAAACTTATTTTTTCACTCGGCGGTTTTCAAGCCATACATTTTTAATATGCAAAAGGAAAAAGCGATTCTTTGGACGCTCGCCGCGATTAATTTTATTCACATTGTAGATTTTATGATTCTCATGCCCCTAGGGCCGCAGTTGATGAGAATCTTCGATATCGGACCTAGTGAGTTTAGCTTGTTGGTATCATCCTACACCTTCAGTGCGGGGATTTCAAGTTTCTTTGGCGCTTTTTTCCTGGATCGCTTTGATCGGAAAAAGATTTTGTTGTGGGTATATGTTGGATTTACCATTGGAACTTTGGGATGTGCTTTATCTCCTAGTTATCCAATTCTTTTGGCAGCAAGAGTCATTTCCGGTGTTTTTGGAGGATTGACTTCGGCTTTGATTTTGGCGATCATTGGAGATGTGATTCCTGATGAGAGAAGGGGTAGAGCGATGGGCTTAGTGATGGCAGCGTTTTCCTTTGCTTCCGTGATGGGTGTTCCTTTGGGGTTGTTTTTGGCCAGTTTATCCACTTGGCATACCCCATTTTATATTTTGACTGGATTGGCCCTTTTGAGTTTTGGCATGATCTATAAATTTATCCCTCCTATTACTGAACATTTGGGAAAGGAAATCAAGCGACCACATCCTCTTGAAGTGATCTCCAGAGTGACTAGCAACAGCAATCAAATGCGGGCCATCATGCTTTCCGTTATGATGATGTTTGGACAGTTTATGATTATTCCATTTCTAAGTCCATATAATGTTGCGAATGTAGGTTTTACAGAATTGGAGTTGACCTATATCTATATCGCTGGAGGTGCTTTTACGATTTTCACCTCACCTTGGGTGGGAAAGTTATCAGATCGCCACGGCAAACTGAAAATCTTCAGCATCTTCATGCTACTCAATTTGATCCCGATCGGAGTGATTACCCATTTAGGAGTTACGCCTATTCCTTATGTGCTATTGATCACTACGATGTTTTTTGTGACTTCCAATGGTCGGTATGTTCCGGCTGCTGCAATTATTACAGGAACTGCAAAACCCGAAAATCGCGGAAGTTTCCTGAGCTTTAATTCTGCCGTCCAACAATTAGCTGCTGGTTTGGCTTCGCTGGCAGCCGGATTAATTATCGGAGAAAATGAACTTGGCCAATTAACCAATTTCCATATTGTAGGCTATTTGGCCATTTTCTTCAGCATTCTTTGTATTCCTTTGGCAAGAAGAGTGAAGGTGGTTAGTTAAAAAAAAATCCCGA
>CAYTXN010000249.1:0-5274 GCA_964441195.1 uncultured Limnohabitans sp. | reverse complement strand
AGCTGTTGGTATCTTTTACTCCTCGAGAACTCACACACATGTGATATGCATCCATGACCACGGCTACATCGTCCGTTCCTAACGCTTCTTTCAATTCGTTCCCAATCTGCATTGTTAATCGCTCTTGAACTTGCGGTCTTTGAGAATAATACTGAACAATTCGATTGATCTTGGATAAACCGATCACATCACCATTGGAAATATAAGCTACATGCGCTTTGCCATAGATCGGTACAAAGTGATGCTCGCAGTGGGAGTGAAAGGTGATGTCTTTCTCCACCAGCATTTGATTGTACTTGTATTTATTTTCAAATAGCTTGGCAACAGGCTTATTTTTAGGATTCAATCCGCTAAAAACTTCTTTGACATACATTTTAGCCACACGATGTGGAGTGCCTTTCAGGCTATCATCTGTCAAATCCAAGCCCATGATGTGCATGATTTCACGGAAGTGTTTTTCAATCAACTCTACTTTGAGATCATCATCCATTTCAAAAGCGTCTTCTCTCAAGGGTGTTTCCAGAGAAGTTCCCACATGTTCTTCTCCGATTTCCTCGAATGAAGCTCGGGAAAGATTAATTCCCATCGTACTCAACAAAGTTTCTTTCTGTTTCATAAAGACGAATCGTCAATTCGAATTTCCGATCAATTTTTTCCCTCAAAATATTCCAAATAACCACTGCAATGTTTTCAGCAGATGGATTGAGATTTTTGAATTCATCGGTATCCAGGTTTAAATTTTTATGGTCAAACTTATTTAACACATGCTCCTTGATCAGGTCACTGAGCACTTTCATATCATAAACGTATCCTGTTTGAGGATCGATCTCCCCTTTCAATTTCACAATTAAGTCATAATTGTGTCCGTGAAAATTAGCATTGTTGCATTTGCCAAAGATGGCTTCATTTTCGGCATCAGACCATTGAGGATTATTCAGACGGTGAGCTGCGTTGAAATGTTCTTTGCGATAAACGGATACTTTCATTGGATGTAGAAACAGCAGGCTATTCGTTTTGTTTAATTAATTTATTTTTTCTTTAAACAATACTCTCAAAACTCTGCAAGTCAATTTATTAAATTTGGGGCTGCGAAAATAGGTATTTAAGATAGGCTCCCAAAATCCATTTTCGTAAACCAAACTGAAAACCTCTAAAACAACAAAGAAGGTTCCATTTGATGATTTTGCCATAAATGACAAAAATCACCTTCTCCATTTGTGGCAATATTTTTGACTATGAGCTCAATACCTTACATTTGAGCATCACCCCCAGATAAAATTAGCTTTATGATTTCACCAGGAATTCTATTATCCTTTGTTTGGACTTTGACCTTTTCAGACCCAAACATTGGTACAAGTACGGCTTTGTCTCCATCTAATACTATTACTTTTTCAGAAGAGATTCTTGAATCACTCGCTCAAAAACACCAAAACACACCTAACTACGAAGCTCTTAATTATGCTCTTGAAGGCTGGGAAAAGCTAGGTAAAAATTTAAAAAAGCCTTTATTAACTGTTATTGATTTCACACTTCCTTCTACTGAAAAACGCCTTTGGGTGATCGATGTGGAGAAAAGAGAAATCCTTCTTAATACAGTAGTAGCCCACGGAAGAAACACTGGAGAATTGATGGCAACCAATTTTTCCAACACCCCAGAATCTTTCCAAAGCAGCCTAGGTTTCTACAAAACTGCTGAAACCTACCAAGGAAAGCATGGTTACTCGCTTCGGCTAGATGGACTGGAAAAAGGCTTTAATGATCAAGCTAGAGCTCGGGCTATCGTAATTCACGGTGCTGACTATGCAAGAGAAGAATTCGCCAAAGCTACTGGCAGACTGGGAAGAAGTCTAGGTTGCCCAGCGCTTCCGACTGAAATATCTGCCCAAGTGATCGATCTGATCAAGGACGGAAGTTTAATTTTCATATACGGTAATGATCCAAATTACCTAAGTCAGTCACCTTTGGTACAGCCTTGATCAGTTCTTGAGCAATTTCAATATCTCCTCATCCCGATCATAAATGTCCTGTCGGAAGTTTGCTTGACCTTTAGAATCTGCCCAGAAAGTCAGATATACCAAGACTACTGGTATTTTCCGATTGAGATTTACAATTAGCTCAGACTTTCGGTTCATTGATTCCTGAATTTTCTCATCCGTCCATCCAGGTATATCGCTTAATAAGATTTTAGCGAATTCAGCTGGATTCTGAAGTCTTATACAGCCATGACTCAGCGCCCGATCTTCTCGATCAAAAAGTGACCTCGATGGCGTATCGTGGATGTATACACTGTATTTATTTGGAAACATAAACTTCACTAGACCGAGTGAATTCCCTCTTCCGGGCCTTTGGCGGATCATATATGGGAAGGATTTCTGAGACCAATTAATCGAACCTGGATCAACAGGTTGACCAGAATAGGTCACCACCTCCATGTTTTTTTGACTCAAATAATTTGAGTTTTTCCGGACGGCTGGAATGATCTCGTTCCTTGCGATCGAATTAGGAATATTCCAATATGGGCTGAAAACGATATAACTCATCGGAGCCGAAAATATGGGCGAAGCATGATACCGCTGACCCACGATCACTTTTGAAGAAAAGATCGTATCCCGTTTGTTAATGTAATCCAACCGAAAGTTAGCGATGTTGACTAAAATGATTTCAGCTTCTTTCACCGTGTCAGGCAGCCATCGGAGACGCTCCATATTCACAGCAGCTCGATTCATCAGATCAACTGGAGAGTTGTTAATGCCGGCGATAGTGTTTTTACCCAAAGCGCCATCAGGCTCCATTCCATTTTTTCGCTGGAATTCTTGAACTCCTCTAAATAGGGAAGAATCATACATTTTGGGATCTTCCGATTCATAGTGCCCCATATACCCCCAGAATTGAAGTCTCTGACGGATGATAGGAATCGAATTATTACTTTCCCCTACTTTAATCGTTTTGTCGATTTTAACAGGTTTCCAAGTCAGGGAGTCAGACTTGCTTTTCTCGTCAAGCGCACGAATCACTTCTCTCCCTCGTTTGTAAATAGTGAAATTCGGATAGAGTTTTTCAAGATTTCTTCTAATGTCACCCTGTTCTACTGCATTAGTCAGCAACTCGCTATAATTCACTTTTTGAGTCTTTTGGGAGATGCCCCATGTTGATTTGAGAAGTGAAGGATCTACTTTCCCACGCTCCAAATTGGAAGCCAATTGAAAAAAAGCATCGCTCAGCAAGAGATCAAGATCAACCAATTCAGCCAGATTATTGGAAACTTGATTTTTCTTATTGGTCTCGAAAGTTGTAAAAAACGCATCGATCAAGCCCAAATGATAATCCAAAGGATTTAAACCATCGAACCTAGCTTGCCGAATTTCAAACCGTAATTCATATGCTAATTCGGTTAGAATCCCATCCGATGACCAAACCTCCAGAAACTCTCGCTTGGAATAAAATGAATAAATTTCGTCAGATGATTTGAGGGTCTGATTTCGGATATTAAGTGAGGATCCAGGCTGAATATTCTCTAGTTTGAGCCGTAATTGGTCCTGAATTGTAGATTGAAAAGTTGCGGCCCTTACCCCAAAAAAAATGGGGCTTAAAACCAAGAAAAGCGTAAAAGTGATTTTTCGAATCATATAAAGAGCCATGCAGTAAGTTAATGCAAAACTGGATCTATACCTTCAAAAAACCACTTCAATTTGTTCCAAATCGGAAAGCTTTATTCCGAACTATTGCTTTTCAATGCTGCTAAAACCTCCTGATCACGATTGTAAATATCTGATCTAAAATTTGGTACTCCATCAGAATCAGCCCAGAATGTCAGGTAAAATATCACTACAGGAATATGTTTTTTTAACTGAACGATTTGTTCTTCTTTCTGATTCATTGCTGAATCGATTTTCTCTGGTGTCCAAGTAGAATCGTCCTCTAGGAGTAGAGCTGCAAATTTTGCGGGATCTTGAATCCGGATACAACCATGACTCAAAGCTCTGTTTTCGCGCTCAAATAAACTTCTCGCTGGAGTATCGTGAATGTAGATGCTATACTCGTTGGGGAACATAAATTTCACCAGTCCAAGTGAATTTGATCCCCCTGGCTTTTGGCGGATCAAATATGGAAATGGTTCCGTAGACCAATCTTTTGACTTCACGTTGACAGGCTCACCTGAAGAATTTACAACCTCCATGTTTTTTTGAGCCAGATAATTTGGGTTTTTTCTCACAGCAGGGACGATTTCATCCTTGGTTATCGAAGCTGGAATATTCCAATAGGGGCTGAAAGCGATATAAGTCATCGGGGCGCTAAATACCGGCGACTCATTATATTCCTCACCCACAATCACTTTGGCTGTCAGGATGGTATCGAGCTTATTCAGGTAATCCAACTGATAATTGGCCACATTGACCAGTATCAGTTCCGAGTCTCGCAAGGTATCAGAAAGCCAACGCATGCGTTCCATATTCACCGCAGCGATGTCTATCAGGTTGGCAGGAGAATTATTCAGGCTCTCAGCCGTCAAATTCCCAATAGCACCATCCGGCTCCATCCCGTTCTTCTTTTGGTATCGCTTTAGGCCTTCTTCCATGACGGTGTCAAAAACCAATTCGTCTTTGAGGTCATAAGGCTTCAGAAAACCCCAAAAGATCAATCTATCTCGCAAACCAGGTATCGCGGCATTAGAATCGCCCACTTTTAGCGATTTTTCCAAATTCACAGTTTTCCATTCGAGGGTATCTACTTTGCGTTTTTCATCCAAATCCCGGATGACTTCCCTGCCCTTTTTATAGATCTTAAATTCAGGGTATAGACTCTCCAATCCCTCTTTAATCGACCCTTTTCGGATTGATTCATTCAAAAGCTCATTGTAATTGATACTTGGAGTATTTACTCCAAGGTCCCAGCCGGATTTGAGTGAGCTAGGATCAACTTTTCCAATTTCGAGATCTCTCGCAAGCGAGAAAAAGGCATCGGTTAGCATTAGATCCAAATCTGCCAAGTCTGCAAAAGGTTTGGCTTTTAGTTTTCCTGTCTGATCAGAGATTACTTGAAACAACGCTTCAATATCAGCAGCATGATAATCCTCTGGGTTTAAGCCATCATACTTTGATTCCCCGATTTCAAATTTGAGTTCCTCTCCAAGCTTGGTCAGTTTGCCGTTTTTGGACCATGCCTCGGCAAATTCTCTTTCTACATAAAAAACTCGAAGTTCTTCACTGGATGTGAGTAGCTTTTCTCCAATTTTCATTTGCTGTTGAGAAGTTTCACTCTCCAGCCTACTTTGTA
>CAYTXN010000248.1:0-5282 GCA_964441195.1 uncultured Limnohabitans sp. | reverse complement strand
TTGACCGATCGCATTATTCCCGAGTATAGTTACCGATACGAATCACGTCAGCAAAAACGCCAGCAGCAGTCACATCCGCTCCAGCACCCGGTCCTCGGATAATCATCGGACGGTCGTGATAGCGCTCTGTGGTCAATAAGATCATGTTATCACTTCCTTTCAAGCTTGAGAAAGGGTGCGATTCAAGCAGAGATTTTAAGCCTACTTTGGCTTTGCCATCCTCAAGCGTCGCCATAAATCGAAGTCTTTCTCCCTTATCCTTTGCATCTGACAAAAGCTTAGCAAAATCCGGATCGTGACTTTTCAGTTTTTGGAAAAATTCATCCACCGAAGCTGTCTTCTGACAATCCTCCGGAACCATACTCTGGATGGTAATGTCATCAAATTCCAATTCCTGTTCGGCTTCACGGCCGAGAATCAGAATTTTCCTCGCTACGTCCATTCCGCTGAGATCATCCCGAGGATCAGGTTCGGTGTACCCTTTTTCTTTGGCAACTTTTACTACTTCTGAAAAAGGTGCTCCATTTTCAAGTTCGGAGAAAATAAAATTCATCGAGCCGCTGAGAACTGCCTCAATTCGGATCACGCGATCACCGGAAAGCATCAAATCCTGCAGCGTATTGATTACCGGAAGCCCGGCTGCCACATTAGTTTCGTAAAGGAAATTCACCCCTCGGCGCTTCGCTATTCGCTTCAAAGCGCGATACTGCTCCATTGATCCGGAATTGGCTTTCTTGTTTGGAGTTACGATTCCGACTTTCGCTTCCAAAACTCGTGAATAGGTATCCGCCACTTCCAGACTTGCGGTGCAATCCACAAAAACCGAGTTGGAGAAGTTCATCTCTTCCATGGTCTGAATGAATTTGTCCAAATCCATTTTTTGATCTGACTCACTCAACTGATGTGGATTTTTCAAGTCAAAACCATCTTCGTTGAAGGCCATAAATCGGCTATTTGCCAAGCCATGGATTTGAATATCGAGCTCATTTGCCCGCAGCAATTTATTCTGCTGGGATTTGATCATTTTAATCAGAGCCTGACCAATAAGTCCCGTGCCTACCAAAAAGACGTGGAGCACTTTGTTTTCCGAAAGGAAAAAAGCCTCATGGAGCGCATTCAATGCCTTTTGTAAATCAACCTGTGGGATTACCGCCGAGATATTCAATTCCGAACTTCCCTGTGCGATTGCCGCTACGTTGATATTGTTTCTTCCCAAAGCACGGAACATTCGTCCTGATGCTCCCGGATTTTGCTTCATATTCTCTCCTACTACTGCTACAGTCGCCAAGCCGTGAAGCAAGGAGACTTCATCCATTTCGCCAGATTTGATTTCGTAGTAAAACTCTTTTTCTATCGCCTCTTTTCCCTGATAAGCTTCGTGTGTTTTGATTGCTAAGCAGAGACTATGTTCTGAAGAAGCCTGTGAAATCAGCAGAATGTTCACTTTGGCCTCTGCTAAAGCTTTGAAAACTCGGCTGACAGTTGCGCCGCCTTCCATCAAACCAGCACCTTGAACAGTGACGATCGAGATATTGGACATCGAGCTGATCCCTTTGATCAATGCGCCATGGCTTACCTCTCCATTAATTAGTGTTCCGGCGTTTTCCGGGTCAAAGGTATTTTTGATATAAATCGGGATGGTTTTCCGCATCGCCGGCTGCATGGTCGCCGGAAAAATAACTTTTGCACCAAAATGCGAAAGCTCCATGGCTTCATTGTAGCTCAACTGAGGAATGGTAAATGCAGTATAAACCAATTTCGGATCAGCAGTTAAGACGCCCGAAACATCTGTCCAGATTTCTAAATCCTGGGCATCTAAAGCTGCAGCAAAAATCGCTGCGGTGTAATCAGATCCAGATCTCCCAAGGGTCGTAGTTTCACCTTTGGCAGTGGAAGCAATGAAACCGGTGATGACTTTCACCCCATCATGTTTGGTGAAGTATTCCTTGATCTGAGCATTGGTCACTTCATAATCGACTCGGGCTTGTCCAAATCGGTCATTTGTTCGGATCACATCCCGCGCATCTACAAATTGCGTCTTAATACCTTTGCCAGCCATAGCTTCTGCCAAAATGAAAGCGGAAAGTCGCTCTCCGAAGCTTGCAACATAATCCAGCGTACGGGCAGAATTTTCTTTGATTAGGTAGATTCCATGAAAAAGATCCTCCAATTCCTTGAAGCGAACTTTTACATAAGTCATCACAGTAGATTGATTTTGCACTGCGATCAACTGACGTACGATATCCAGATGCTTTTCCTCCAAGGTTTGTAAAAGATCTCGGTAAGCTTGATCGCCTTCTCGGGACAATTTCGCAATGGTCAATAGGGTCTCGGTTACCCCTCCGAAAGCTGAAAAAACGACTGCGATTTCATGCTGCTTGAGCTTGTCTTGAAGGATCGCAAATACCTTTCGGATGTTTTCGGGATTCGCTACGGATGAACCTCCAAACTTAATGATTTTCATGTGCTTATATTTTTTTCAACTGAATCTTGCTTTGTCCATAATCACTTCGTTTTGTGATATTTTTGACATGCTCGATTTCATCTGTTTATAATTTGATTTTCAAAGGTCAAATGGAATCTCGCATTGCAGATGATCATCCGGCTATTTGTAGCTTGCTTAATGCTCGATTTCATAATGAATTAAGAAATTAATACTGAAAATTAAGAATTGGCCAAATATGACCTCAGGGGCGAGTAACTAAAGATGACGACGGGTCACCCCGTAATCGTGATAGTCATTCCAGTGGTGAAAGTAAAAAATACAAGCGTACGCATATCCATTTTTGGAAGTGCTGTAATAAATGAAAAAGGATATTCGGCAAGAACCATGACTGGAAGATTGACTTGACAATCTTACAGCGAAAAAACGGATTGACCAAACAAAGTGATAGAGATCTGCGATTTTTCTAAAATTTTCACAGCATTAAACCAAAAACATTAATCTTTTGGCAATTCGATTCCAAGATCTTCAAAATAACATCTGACTTAAAAAAACTGAGTTGAATGCTAATTTCATATCTTATGCTAGCTTTTAAATGGTAGGTCCAATGAAGAATATACAAGTAGTATCGCTAGGGTTGTTGGTCTTGTTTTTCTGTGGTTGCGGCAGCACTGCAAGTCTGAATCCACTAAACATATTGACTGGAAGTACTTGGGTGCTTAATTCCTTAGCAGGCAATCAAATTGACAAAAGCAAGTTTGGAATTGAACTTCCATCTTTGGATTTCTTAGACGGAGGGAGGTTGGCGGGATTTTCAGGTTGTAATAATTTTTCAGGAGAATTTACCTTGAAAGAAACTGAAATCAGTCTCGACCCCGGTGCTATTACCAAAAAGGCATGCCCTGGAACTGGAGAACCCGAATTCATCTCTACTTTAGAAAGAGTCAAAAATTTCACTGTTGAAAAGGAAAAGCTCACCCTTCTGGACGGTGCCACAGAACTGATGAGCTTTGTTCCCAAAAAAGACTAAAGTCTAATTATACCAACTCCTCGATTACGTGCATTTTTCCTCTAAAATTCACTTGCTCTTTTTTCTTCTTACCGATCAAAAGCTCACCCAAAGGTGAATTTTTACTCATCAAAAAAACCTTCGTATCCTCTACCTTCACTTGTCCGATACTTACGGCCATCAAAAACCAATCAGCTCCAAGTTTAAGCAATGCGCCTTCCTGCACGCTTGCCGGGGTGTCTTTTATGGATTGAAGTCTATATAATTCGTCCAGATCAAGTTTGCTTTGCTTGATTTGCTTTTCTAATGTATTGAGATCTTGTGTGATGGTTTCCCTACTTGTTTCGTATTTGTCACCAGCACTGTTTTTTTCCTCTTCAAGAATGCTCTCAATTATATTTTTTCGCTCTGTATTTAGTAAAGCTTCCTTTTCCTTAAGCTGGGTCAGGGCAGTCTGATAGACCTTAGATTTGAATTCGTTCATAAATTTTAGCTTTCGCAGGGTTCTTTTCTTCGGGTGTCAATGATATACACTATTTTCCAACCTTCGGCCATTTTTACTAGCTGGAAAGAGTTTACTCCACAATGGCTGAATTTGTCATTGACATAAAATTGGTAAGGAGTCCAGGCTGAAGCCATGGTTCCATCAATTTTGATTTGATAATCCAATATTCGTTCGTCCAAATTGGTTCCTTCGGGAGTATTAGCGATTCGATTGACAAAATCCGCCACAGCATTACTGCCCACTTCACTTCCCTCGGGCTTAGCAATAATTGTTTGCATCAAGGCATCTTTTGAAAAAGCGGCAGCTACCTGATCCGCATTTTTGGCTCGCATTCCATCAAAAAGACTTTTGATCACTGCCTCTACTTGTGCTTCTTCTGTTTGGGAAAAAGCTTGGAAACACAAAAACAGACCCAAAAGGCCTGCAATTAGAATTTTATTTCTCATCGAGATCAATTTTAAACGCCTCCATAAAGTTTGAATGTCATATTTCTCAATGCAGAATTATTTACTGCATAGTGCATTGCCTCGGCTATTTCCTTTGGACTGACCCATTGAGAAAAATCAGCCTCAGGCATGGATTCACGATTGGCTTCAGTATCAATTATACTCGGTACAAAAACATGACTTCGGATTTGGGTGTCTTTCACTTCTTGTGCCAAAATTTCCGCAAGAGTCAAGACCAGCTTCTTGCTCAATGAATAAGCTATTGTTCCCATGGCACTGTCCAATTCCATGGCTGGCCTAGCCCCTACAAAGAGGAATGTACCCTTTTGCTGCTTTTTCATGATTGGCAAAAAGCCTCTTACCAAGTGATAGGCACTAAAAAAGTTCAAGTGAAATAGGGTTTGAATGTCCTTTTCAGAAGTGTCTTCCATGTTGCCCATGGAAAATCCCCCTACCAGCATCGCAAGAGCGTCTAAGTCGTTGTATTGCATCTGAAACTCCCGGACAAACTCAAGAACGGCAGTTTCATCAGTGACATCAACTTCATAGTTATCGTCAGCTTCCTCCACTGGTTCATCATGGTTAGGTCTCAGCAAGGCGATCACATGGTAACCTTCTCGCTTAAATTTATCTACAACAGCCCTTCCAAGACCACCCGCTGCACCAGTAATAATTATATTTCTACTCATGTCTTTTCTGAATTTGTTTCGATAATCGCTAAAATTAGGGTTTATTTTTCGATTGAAATATGAATCACCTCAAAAGCAGTATCCGATCCAAAGAGAATGTCCGCAAAAGAAACTTTGTGATAAAGCTTTTCTTGCTAATCATTTTGGAGATAATTTATGAAGGGGACACCGTTTTTAGTCCTTTTCTTGA
>CAYTXN010000247.1:0-5326 GCA_964441195.1 uncultured Limnohabitans sp. | reverse complement strand
TCATTGCCAAAAGAATCAGTTTCAGACAGGCCGGAGGATTTTCGGGGACAATTCATCTAATTGCCGTCGGAAGTTTAGCCTTGGGACTTGGTGTTTCAATCTTGGCAATCATGGTCTTGGGTGGTTTCCAAAGCACAGTTTCAGACCGTGTTTTTGGATTTACCGGGCACTTTCAGGTTCAACGATTCCAAATGAGCAACGCGTTTGAAGAAGCTCCTTTTTCCATTAATTCTGAATTTGTTCAAAACTCAAAAAACCTGCCATTTCTAACCAAAATCCAATCTTTCGCTCACAAAGCAGCTTTGCTAAAGGGCGATGAAGAAGTGGAAGGAATCTTGGTTAAAGGAGTGGGGCGGGATTTTGATACGCTTTCTTTTGCCAAATATCTGATTGAAGGGCGAATGCTTCATTTACCTGATTCCGGAACCAGTAATGAGGTTTTGCTTAGTAAATTTATTGCTAATAAGCTGTTACTGAAGGTCGGAGATAAAGTGACGCTGTATTTTGTTCAAGATCCACCTCGTTTCAGAAGGGTAGAAGTGGTGGGGATTTTTGAAACGTACCTCGAAAACTTCGATGAAAAAATTGTAATCGGAGAATTGCAAACCATCAGAAATCTCAACGGATGGACTGCTGATCAAGTAGGAGGATTGGAGGTTTTTGTCGATAATCCGAAAAAAGCAGCTGCGTATTTTCCTCTAATCGAACAGGAGATGGACCTCAATCTAAAACTGATTGACAGTCAGGATCGATTTCTGGAAATTTTTGATTGGCTCACTTTACTTGATACTAATGTGGTCGTATTTATTTCCCTGATTGGCTTTGTGGCGATTTTTAATATGGGTGCCATCCTTTTTATTCTCATCATGGAGCGAACTCAAATGATTGGTTTACTGAAGGCTTTGGGAGCAAGAAATGCACAGGTACGGAGGATTTTCTTCTGGAATGGTATGAAAATCTTGGGGAGAGGTCTTTTAATTGGCAATCTTATCGGACTTGGAATTGGATTTTTGCAATATCAATTCAGATTGGTTCCGCTGGATGCAGCTAGTTATTACATGAGTTATGTGCCGATTGATTGGAATTGGCCAATATTCATCTGGCTGAATGTCGGGATTGCTCTGTTGACGGCGATTGTTCTTTGGATTCCTGTTTTGGTGATTTCCAAAGTTGATCCAATCAAGTCAATTCGATTTGATTGAGTTTATAGGGTGAAAAAACGCTTTTAATTTTCATCCAAATTACTCCCAGAACAGCTTCCCTGAATATACCTGTACTCATTTTTGAGGTCCCTTTTGTCCGGTCAGTAAAAATGATTGGCACCTCAATAATTTTGAATCCAAGTTTCCAGGTTGTGAATTTCATTTCAATCTGAAAGGCATAGCCTATGAATTTGACTTCGTCCAGTCGAATGCCTTCCAAGACACTTCTATGGTAGCATTTGAACCCTGCGGTAGCATCTTTGATAGGAAGTCCAGTAATGAAGTTGACATACACACTGGCGAAATAAGACATCAACACTCGGCCGATTGGCCAATTAACCACATTTACACCTGTAATATATCGGGAGCCGATGGCTAGGTCATATTTACGATCCTTTACAGCATTATATAGGCGAATCAAATCTTTCGGATCATGCGAAAAATCGCAATCCATTTCAAAAATAAAGTCATAGCTACGTTCCAACGCCCATTTGAAACCGGTGATGTAGGCAGTACCCAAACCGAGTTTCCCTTTTCGCTCCAAAAGGTGAAGTTGCTCAGGATAAGCAGCTTGGAGGGTTTTTACAACTGTAGCCGTACCATCTGGTGAACCGTCATCGATGACCAAAAGCTCAAATTCGCCTTCCAATCCCATGACTGTTTGGATCATTTCACTGATGTTCTCCAGTTCATTGAAGGTAGGAATGATGACGAGTTTTCGGTGGTTCATAGTGCTATCGATGGTCAAAAGTAAGATTTAGCACGGATTTTTGAAGAGTGGTCAAGATGAATTTTGCTTAAAAGCTAGTTTTGAGGAAAAATTAAGAATATGCCAGTGCACGTAGCGATAGTTAGTTATTTTTCAATTGGAGCCTATGATACAGAAACTGTCGATGAGGACAAAATCCTTTCTAATGTTTTGACCGAGCTTGGCATTTCCCACGAGATCGTGATTTGGTCTGATCCTGATGTAGATTGGGAGAAGTTTTCAACGCTTTTGATCAAATCCGTTTGGGATTATTTTGACTATTATCCTGAATTTCTGGATTGGATCGAGCGGATGAAAATGCTAAATATTCCCGCTTGGAATAGTTTAGATACGATTTTATGGAATTCATCTAAAGAGTATTTACTAGAAATCGAAAAGAAAGGCTTTCCTGTTATTTCAGGTTTGATTCTAGAGGCGGAGTCCAAACCTGATTTGAAATTGATCCGGGAAAAGATAAAATCTGATACCATTGTGGTCAAACCGCTGGTTAGTGGTGGAGCGAAAAACACCTTGAAAATCCAGCTTGCAGAGTGGGATAATTATTCCCAGAAACTTGAAGATTTGCTTCAGGAAGAAGATTTCTTGGTCCAACCATACATTCCTGAGGTAGCCGAAGTGGGGGAGTATTCGCTACTATTTTTCAATGGGAAATTTTCTCACGCCGTGCTTAAAACTCCTGCAAAAGCTGATTTCAGGGTACAGCATTACTTTGGAGGAACTATCACGGTCATTGACCCGAAGCCTGAAATGCTGGAATCCTGCCAGAAATTGATGGATACATTTGCCTCAAATACGCTTTACGGAAGAGTGGATGGAGTGGAAATCGATGGGGTATTCCATTTGATGGAACTGGAATTGATCGAACCGTATTTATTCCTTGCCCTTACCGAAGATGCTATTCCAAATTACAAGGAAGCGTTGAGGGAGCGGCTTTTGGGGATGTAGGGCTTATAGGGTTCCCTTAGACTGAAAAACTTAAGAATTTTTTTAACCGCAAAGGAAGATAGAAAAGGCGGTATCTATCTCTTATCGAACTTCAAGCCTTTGAGAAGAAACAACCATTTTCAAGGACATTAATTGAAAAGCTAAAGCTTTCTCAGTCTTCTCGGTGGGTAAGCGACTAAGAATGGCGACTGTTGTCCTGCTTCTCTAGAGGTAGGACTTGAAAGAATTTTGAATAAGTCCGAAGCTGCATAATGTTTGTGCTGCTGAGTGTTTTCCTGCGGTGAAACTTTATCCCGCTGATTTCCGCAGATTTTTTCCCACAGACCTTGACTGCCGTCAGGCTAGTTTAGCACAGATAAATTCAAGTATAGCCACAGTTCTTTTTTGTTGGTTAAAACAAAAAACTTAGCTTTTTTCCTGTGGTAAAAAAAGTAAATAGTATCACAAATGCTCAAAGGCTACCTTTAAATTCCCTGTTGTCTCAAGAACAATACTCTTCAATGTGACTGAGTGCATAGTCACTTCCTTTTTTGGCCGCTTCCCGAATCAACTTACAACCTTCAGGATTTCCCATTTTCGCCATACAGATTCCCTTTTTTCCAAGAGCTTCATAATGATCTGGATTGTTTTTGAGGACAAAATCAAAATCTTCCAAAGCCCACGGGAGATAACCGATTTTTAGCATTGCAAATCCGCGATTATATCGAGCTACGAGGTTGTCGGGTTCCTTTTGGAGGTAAGTGTTGAAGGAAGCCGCCGCGCCATATACGTCGCCTCGGCTTGCTCTGGCCATGCCGGTGTAGTAGTAAATCGGTGCAAATTCAGGATTCATTTGCTGTGCTTTTTTGAGGAAAATCTCGGCCTTCTCCCATTTTTGGGACATCAAAAGAGAGCGCCCTGCCAAATAAAGAATTTCGAAATTCTCCGGGTCAATACTTGAAGCTCTTAAAATGTGTAACTCAGCACTTTGATAATCCTCCTTTTCGAAAAGAATCTTTCCGATTCCAGCATGGGCTTGAGCATAATTATTGTCGATGGATAGAATCCTTTCGTAATCGTTTGTAGCCTCATCATACTGCGTCAATTCTTCATATGACCTTGCTCTCATATGCAAAAATTTGACATCAGTGACATGAAAAAACAGCCTTTGGTTAATGGCTGAAATCGCCTTTTCATAGTTGCCTGCATTATACAATGCTTCTATTTCTACAGGATCTGCGGAACATGAAAACAATACTAATGCAGATGAAAATATCGTAAGAATATGATTAAGTCGTTTCATAACGAAATAAACAAAAATATATAGAAATGGTGAAATAATATTGGAATTAAATTCCCAAGCACTCAAAGTTCTAAAAAGAAAAAAACTGTCCAAAAACAGCTTTTTATTGTTAAATCCAGTCCAATTGACTTTTGGTTAATTCGCTCTCAGCATCTCCGGTGTTAAGGGTAGAGGCAGGCTCAAACAGCATAACCCAGACTTCCTCATCGGCAACTGGCCGGTGTTCGACGCCTTTTGGGACAATCAGAAATTCATTTTCCTCAATGAAGATTGTCTTATCTCTGAGTTCCATTTTAAGGGTTCCTTTGGTTACAAAAAACAACTCATCTTCGTCGTCATGTTTGTGCCAAACAAATTCACCCTGAAGCTTGACCAGTTTGACGTGCTGACCGTTGAGTTCGCCGACGATCTTTGGTGACCAGTGATCTTCGAAACGGGAGAATTTTTCAGCAAGGGTTACTTTTTTCATTCTGATTCTAAAGAGATAAAATGATTAACAATTGACTTTGATTTGCCCTGCTGCCAACTGCCAACTTTTTAAAGTACCCCTTTGGTACTTGGTAATTGATTGATATTTCTCGGATCGCGCATCACCGCCATTTTGATAGCACGGGCCAAACCTTTGAACGTCGCTTCGATCTTGTGGTGCTCATTTTCGCCTTCGATCTTAATGTTTAGATTACACTTGGCTGTATCTGAGAAAGATTTAAAGAAATGGTAAAACATTTCCGTAGGCATGTCACCGACTTTTTCACGCTTGAAGTCAGCATCCCAAACTAACCAAGGACGACCACCAAAATCAATCGCAACCTGAGCTAATGCATCATCCATCGCAAGCAAGAAGCCATAGCGATAGATTCCTTTTTTGTCTCCCAGTGCTTTCAGATAGGCTTCGCCCAAAGCCAAGGCTGTGTCTTCAATCGTGTGATGCTCATCAATGTGCAAATCGCCATTGACTTTGATCTCCAAATCGGTGCTTCCATGCTTTCCCAATTGCTCTAGCATGTGGTCGAAGAAATGCAAGCCTGTGGAAATCTTACATTGCCCGCTTCCATCCAGATTCAACTTGATGTAAATTTCTGTTTCTGAGGTTTTTCGGATCACTTCAGCCGATCGGGGAGGCATTTT
>CAYTXN010000246.1:0-5329 GCA_964441195.1 uncultured Limnohabitans sp. | reverse complement strand
GATCCCTTCCCATGCATTAATTGGTGATGAGGCGGTGATGAATTATTTGAAACTGAAGTAAACACTTTCATAAGTGATTGACCAAAAAAATCTTCTATTTCCCTAAAAGCATTGGAATCAATTCATTAATCTTCTATTTTCCAATAGTTGTATTTTTAGTTAATTGCTTTTTATGGAAAATCCTCGGTTAAAAATTAAATTCTTTGTTCTTGGAACAGCCATTTTAGCTTTGAGTAGCTGCAGTTCTGAAAAGGTTGAATCTGAAAATCCGGTTGAGCTGGTTTTGGAGATAAGTGATTCTCTTCAGATCGACTTTTTGGGAGATATGAGATTACAGGATTATGATCTCGCAAACGACCAGTATCTATTAGTCAGTGACCAATCTCAAAAGTACCTGGAGGTGGATGGAGAGGGTAAAATAATGAATGAAGTGACCTTGAGCCCTGATGGCATTGATGCTGTAGCTACCGCCCTAGGATACTCATATGTAGATGGAAAAGTTATTGTTCTCGCGGCGGAGAAAGGGTATATGAAATTTGAATCGGGAAAGAAGGTGGATGAGGTTAAGATTCCCTATCCTTTTTCAGCTTTTATGTTCTATCCCAAGCTTGACTTTTTTGAAATGGGTGACAAAGTGATGTACCCGTATCTATGGCCCGATAGCAAAGTGATCGATTTTGAGAGCGGGGATTTCTATCAGAGCATGTATCAAGAACCCATCATGCAGGTGTTGGATATTAACACCAAAGATACCCTTGGCAGAATGTACCTGCCAGAAACTTCACCGTTGAGAGATGGAAAGGTCCATGGCTTCCCTATTCCGATAGTCTCCAAGAAAGACAATGAATGGATACTCAGTATGTGGCTTGAGCCTAGATTCTATGTTTATAATCAAGAAGGGGAGGGCATAACTTACCAAAAAACCGTGGAGTTGGACGTACCAAACTGGGTAGGATACACTCCAGTGGAGTCGTCAGCTGCAGGCACCTTTTTTGACGAAGTTCAAAAAATTCGAGCGGCAACTCTAGAAGACCTTTTGGTCATGGATGAGTATGTTTTGGCAATTTACAGAAAAGGAATTTCTGAGGAAAGGTTGGCTACCATTGATCGACAAACACCTGAAGGAAGAATCGAAATCCAACGGATGAACCCTTATTATGTCGCTGTCTTTGACAAAAACTACAATTTAATTCAGGCAGATATAACCCTACCTGCCGGAGTTAATGGCCCAACTGTAGTGAACAAAAACGGAGAACTGGTGACCTCAAAAAATCCAAGTTTGTCCCCAGTCGAAGAGGATGGGTTAGTACTCTACAAAATGAAGCTGGTGGAAAAGGAATAGTTTATCTCTTTGAAAACTAGAATTCAAAGTGATTATTTTGATCCATTGAAAGATTTATAATTCAATTCGGAAACCTGGTTTTCATTTCGAGCTTGGCAAACAAGAAATCCCTTTTTGCGATGCAGAACCAAATGGAGGCATAATCCGATATTCCAAAATTCGCTGAGAAACATCTGCATCTTTCATTTGATATGTTGGCGTGTAGCGAACCTCATCCCAAAACGTCGAGCGTGGATCATCTGCCCGCAAATCGCCGGTTTCTGTCATCCATTGAAGCAAATCAGATTTCATCTTTGCCTTAATGGAAGAAAATTTGGAGTCTGTAGCTAGGTTGTTCAACTGATATGGATCTTTTTTCACATCATACAATTCTTCTTCGGGCCGTTGGCCAAAGCTCAAATTAAATAGATCCGGCTGGCCGTCTGTAGCTTTTCCTTCCATTTCCATAATCAAAAACTTGGTGATCGAATGGTCCACATCACCATATTGACCCACGGATTGATGGACAGCGGGATCCCCTGCTGGATGGCGTTCAGGCATGGGATTCCAGATATACAAATAATTCTGATCGCGAATACCTCGCATAGGATAACTCAAATCTCCTTTTCTCACATTAGCATGGCGTTCCCGCTCGAGGAATACCTGCGCTCTATCCTGCTTTTCACCTGATAAAAGTCCCCAAAGAGATTGGCCTGACATGCTATTTTGACTCAATCCAGCCGCTTCCACAAAACTTGGGGCAAAGTCCACAAAATTCACAAATGCATCGACCACTGTTCCAGGTTTGATCTTTTCAGGCCAGCGAATGGCAAGTGGCATTCGGGTTCCGTAATCGTAAAGATTTGCTTTAGCCCGAGGAAATGGCATCCCGTTATCACTAGTCATGACGATTATAGTGTTGTCCAATTCACCCTTTTCCTTCAGTAAAGCGATGAGTTGACCACTCTCCCGATCAAATCGCTCTATCTCGAAGTAGTAATCCAAAATATCATTTCGCACACAGTCATTGTCTGGAAAAAATCCTGGTACAATCACGTCCTGAAGCTTCATTCCTGATTGTATGCCAGTATTGGCCACATATTCCCTATGCGGATCCGAACTCCCAAACCAAAAAGTAAAGGGCTGATCTTTTGGTTTTTCATTCATAAATGCTGCAAAATCTTCATAGGATTTTCCTGCAGGATTGTCTGTGAATCCAGTTACTTTGTGCTCTCCTGGTCCCCATCCTTTTCGAGTCGAACCTGCGAAATAGCCATTTGATTCTAGAATCTGAACGTAAGTGGAATTGGCGTTCGGGAATTCAGACCAAAGGTTTCCTCCATCACCATTTTGATGTGGATATCGACCCAATAAAATCGAAGCCCGAGATGGTGAACAGGATGGTGAGGCTGTGAATGCATGAGTGAAAAGTGCGCCCTCCTCAGCTAACAAGTCAAAAGTCGGTGAACGAACTACCGGATCCCCATAAATTCCTGCATGTGGATAAGACCAGTCATCAGCAATGAGAAAGAGGATATTTGGCGGCTTGCTTTCAATAGGCTTTTGAAAAGAAAAAAGGTAAACAAGCAAGGCATAACTGATCAAGTTCATAAGAAGTCATTTTGGGAAATTAACTTAAGTTACTTCAAAATGGGATTTAGGCAAAAGGGTTTTTGACCTCAAATTTTCTCCTTTTTAATGTTAACTATATAATTGACCCCAAACCTGAGGTCTAAAAACAACACTCGCCTTAATTTTTTGATTTTTTAATGTTAAAGATGGAATCAGGCCTTGTGTTTAAGGTCAGATTCTCTAACTTACATTAAAATAATGTAATTTTAATGTCAGATCAGCTCTATCGAATCAATCCAGACCGCACACTTCCATGGAATAACCTACCGAAACTTCCAATTGACGCTTCGTTTTACAGGGATTTGGACGTGTTTGAAAGTTTGGGAAAAGCAAAGGCCGCACTTGGAAAGCTTCAAGGTCGCAGCATCGCTATTCCAAATCAGGGGATTCTGGTCAATACGATAAGTTTGCAAGAGGCAAAAGCATCCAGTGAAATCGAGCATATTTTCACCACGGATGATGAATTGTACAAGGCTTTCAGTGATGAGGCTTCCCAGATTCAAGGGCCTGCAAAAGAGGTCTTGCGCTATCGGGAATCTATCTGGTCCGGACAGGAATACCTTGATCAACGCCAAAGATTCGATTTGGAGTATTTCGAATTGATCTACCGCACAACCACGCAATATTCCGATGGCCTGCGAAAGCCATTTGCGCAGACGTACATCCGACAGGGTGGATCCGGACCAAATGCCGGAAAACCCATTTATACGCCTCCACGAGGAGAAGGAATTTTGGAAGATTTGATGGGAAATCTGGTTCAATTTGTCAATCAGCCCCAAAATCCCGAACTCGACCCTTTGATTAAAGTAGCGATTGCACATTTGCAATTTGAGGCTATTCACCCTTTCCGTGATGGAAATGGACGGACAGGGCGGATTTTCAACATTCACTATTTAGTACAAAGTGGATTGTTGGATTTGCCCATTCTCTATTTGAGTAAATACATTTTGAGAGAAAAAGATCAGTATTACGTCAACCTCGCTGGAGTGACACAGCGAGCGGCTTGGAAGGATTGGTTTCTATTCATGTTTCGAGGAATTGAACTGACCGCTTTGGACACTTTCCAAAAAATCACAGATATCCTGAATGCCAAGGAAGCCATTCTTCAGGTGTTGGAAAAGGAAACAAGCATCGCTAGACCAGAGTCTATTCTTGAAGCCATTTTCACCCAACCTTTTACTAAAGTCAAGCATCTGGTCGACAAAAAACTCTATGCAGAAAATACTGCTCGCCAGTATTTAAACCAACTTGTGGAACTCGGGGTCTGCGAAAAGCGGGAAATCAGCGGCGGACACTATTACCTAAACTTGGAGTTGTACAGGATTTTGGGGAGCTAAGGCATCGTCAACTCTTCCAATCTTCCTTTCCCTCCAACTAGCACATTCAAATCAATTTTCTCTCTGATTCCCGGCAGACTTCCTTTTTCTGAAAATTGCCAGATGATCCAGTCCTGTGTTTCCGGCTCCAAAATCGGATTGTAATTGGCCACCCAGATTGGGTATTCGTCAAAACCATGATCATGCAGCACTTCCCAGAAAAAACTGTCGCCAGTGTAAATCATCGGCTTGACTCCGTAGTGCTCTTCGACAATTTTCAGCCAGTTTTTCAATCCTTCCCGAAGCTTGTCCTTTGACTGAATTGTACTGTGTTTTTCGATATCCAAGACAGGAATCATGTCGCCGGGCTTTAGCTTGGCCGCTTTGATGAAGTTCTGAGCTTGAAGGGTACTATTTTCATTGGGACGGTAATAGTGATAGGCTCCCCGCTTGACAGGAAGGGGACGAAATCCTTCCCAATTTCGTTTAAATCGAGCATCCACACCGTCTTTTCCCATGGTAGCCCGCACGACCACAAACTCGATTCTTCTGTTTTGGATCTGAAGTTGCAGTCCCGGGAAGTCGATTTTTCCTTGATATTCGGATACATCAATTCCCAAAATCCCGTCTGAATAATTTGAGAAAACCTGCTCAAATTTCAATGCTTCAGTAAGCGGAGTTGACTTCCGGGTGTAATCGCCTAATCTGCGCTCGATTTGATATCGGAATTTGAAAACAAAATAACCGGAGCCCAAAGCCACGATAAAAATCAAAAATGCAATCCAAATCCAGGCATTGGATTTTTTCTTCCGGGGCATAACCGCTTTTCCGATTAGTTGATTTCAAATACAGCTGATTCCAGCGGCCCAAAGTCCAAGTCAATCTCTGCACCCTCAGAAGTCACTCGCAGCATTGTCTTCTTTTTCCCAAACATAACCTCTTTGATCTCCCTATCGCCCTTTTCCAAATTCCATGCCTTGAGCAATTCAGGACAAAGTAAGAGCGTCGTTTTTACGGATTGGAATTCGTCGAAGTTGGTTACTACGATCAGCTTTTGGCT
>CAYTXN010000245.1:5052-5344 GCA_964441195.1 uncultured Limnohabitans sp. | reverse complement strand
TCAGAGAGATGATTTTAATTCATGTGAAGATTCCATCTGACCGCTAAAGAACAAATTATAACCATATGAAGATTTAGAATTCTGTTGGGGATTCGTCTTTTTTATCTTTTAGTGTAATAATAATGACTCCGTTTTTGCCTTTTTCTCCGAAGCGAACTTGAGCAGTTTCATCTTTTAGAACTTCAATACTTTGGATGTCATCAGGGTTGATGTTTTCAAAACTCGAAAATTCCTTTAGTCCATCTTTAGTTTTTAAGTAATACAATGGAGTCGTTCCGGGGGAATTTGGAGA
>CAYTXN010000245.1:0-5042 GCA_964441195.1 uncultured Limnohabitans sp. | reverse complement strand
GGAGTACATACAGAAATTAATTTGTAAATACTATCCTCCTCACTGATATGATTATTTACTTTAAAAACTAAATCGCCTTTCGATGGAGGCAAAAAACCAGAAATTATTTGTAATAAGGTTGATTTTCCTGATCCATTCACTGACGATGCTGTTGCCCCTTTTCCTGACCCATAGACAGAAGAGGTAGTTGCTCCTGTACCTGGTGGATTAACTGATGTAGCAATTGGACGATTTTCTGGGCCATTTACTGAACTCGTTACTCCCCCTTTTATTTCAGAAGCTATTCCAGATGGATCTTTCCCTATTCTATATGTTGTTCCAGTCGCGCCTAAAGTTGTGGAGGCTCCACTAGGTGCGTATTCCCATGAGGTTACCCTACCAAGGATTTTGGTTTTGCTTAAATCATTAATCTGGCTTTCAGTCAGCTCATTTTTGATTGCTACCAAGGTGGAAAGCTGCTTTTTCTTCAGCTGATTTTCCAGATTCAGAACAAGGTCCATTTGCTTGGATACCGCGACAGGATCAGGTTTAGTTTGCTCCAGAAGCTTTTTCAGCTTTGCGGTTTCCGCATCCAAGTCCCATTTCAATGTGCTGAAGTCAGCTGCATTAGTACTATGGATTTTCTTGATTTTATTGGCTTGATCGTCAGTCAATGAGATTTTATCCCTGTTTTTCATGACTAAGTCAGCAGAGTAGAGGTATTCCTGAAACATGTCTTGTGCATTGGCAAGACTTGCAGTCAGGAAAAAGAGCAGGAAAAGGCTTCGTTTGATCATGGTTAAATAGGTTTAAATAGTTGGTTTAGTATTCGGCTAATAATGAGGAAGTAGGCGATTCCCAAGTCTCCAAGTAGGTCTTTTCCTCGATAAGAATCTGGGGTTCATGATTTTCATCCTGCTGAAGGGTGATGATGATCACTTCTGCGGGTGGTTCGGCAATCATTTCCTCCTGAGGCAAAAGCAAAAATCCAATCATCAGCGACGCAGCAATCCCAATTGGAATCCACCAGTTAATGGATCGTGATTTTACCAATTCAGGAAATTCTGGAATTGTCAAATTTTGATCCTTTTCCTTCATTTGATCAAAGAAGGCTTGTATATCTCTTGTTGATTCGTCGTTTTTCATTTTTCAATTCTTATTTTTTCAATCCACCCTTTCAATCGCTTTTTTCCTCGATCATAATGCGTTCGAACTGTTCCAATATGCAATTGCAGAACTTCGGCGGCTTGTTCCAAGGTCATATCGTGATAAAAAACCATCAACATCACTTCCTGCTGCATTTTCGGAAGGCGCTTGACTAGTGCTTCATAATTGGTCTCATCAATTTCCGTGTCTTCAAAGACCATTTCAGCTTCATTTTCGATGCTGCTCCATTTTCCTGATTTTCTCAGTTCATCGATTGCTGAAAATCGAATAATGGAAAACAACCAGGTTTTTGCATTTCGATCATCGTTCAGCTTTGCTTTGCCTTCCAAAACTTTGAGAAATACCATCTGAACCACATCTTTGGCCATTTCTCCATCAAACCCACAGCATTGTCTTGCCCATAAATAGGCTTCGCGATGGTGCTGTCGGAGTAAAGTTTCGAGCTGGCTTTGATTCATTTACACTACTTAATCGAAAAGACAAGGTATTTATATGACAAGGTTTTCAAAAAAAGTTGAAAAGTTGGAAAGTCGCAAGGTTGGAAAGTTGCACTAACCTCCCAACTTTACAACCAAATAATAGAGCCCTCCAAGGGTTTCGAAACCCTTGGAGGGCTGATTTCTATATTTATGTGGCCTCAACTCATCAAGCAATTTCGTCATCATCTTAAATTGGAGCGATCGCTAAGCGAAAATTCAATCGAAGCATATACTCGGGATGTAGCGAAGTTAGCAGCTTTTGCAGCGAAAGAGTTTGTCGGGAAAAGTCCCTTGGAACTGGAACTGGAACACCTTCGCCGTTTTGTCAATGCATTGGCAGCTTTGGAGATTTCAGCTTTTTCCCAAGCCCGGATCATCTCTGGAATCAAGGCTTTCTATCGCTTCCTCATGTATGAGGATAAAATCAAGGAAGATCCATCCCAACTACTCGAAGCGCCAAAACTTGGACGAAAACTTCCCGATACACTCAGTTTTCAGGAAATAGAACTTTTGCTTGAAGCCATTCCTCTTGGGGAATCTGAGGGCCACCGAAATCGCGCGATGCTAGAGATGCTTTACAGTTCTGGTCTACGTGTCAGCGAACTTGTTGAGTTGAAAAAAAGCCAAATCTTCAGGGAAATCGGCTTTTTGAAGATTGTCGGAAAAGGAAATAAGGAGCGATTGGTTCCGGTGGGAAAAGATGCGCTGAAGTACCTCAAAATCTACCAGGAAGAAGTTCGGGTTCATCAGGCTCCGACAAGGGGTCATGAGGAATTTGTATTTCTAAATCGCAGGGGTCAAAAACTAACTCGGGTAATGGTTTTTCTGATCATTAAAAAGACAGCAATTCAAGCAGGAATCAAAAAAAACATCAGTCCACATACTTTCAGACATTCCTTTGCAACGCACTTAATTGAAGGAGGAGCGGATCTGAGAGCGGTGCAGGAAATGCTCGGTCATGAAAGCATCACCACCACAGAGATTTATACGCACTTGGATCGGGATTATTTAAGGCAAGTGTTGACGGAGTTCCATCCGAGAAAGTGAAAAGATTTCGAATACGGAATTTCTGATTTATTATAAAACCTAAATCACCTATCATCGTCTTTGACTAATTAAAATTCCATTAATGAAAAAGTTACTTTCAGCGCTAATTGTATTGTTATTTTTTGCTTCCTGCACTTCTTCCAAAATCTACACCGCCAGAACTTGCATGGTCTGTCTGGATCCAAAGGATGGGATATTGGTACTTCCAATGGCCTGGGAACCAAGTTTCCGATTGCTAAGTGTGTCAGAGAAAAATCAAATCGAACAGCAAATCATCTCGTTGCTTCAAAAAGAGGGATTCCAAAAAGTCGAAGTTCTGGATCACCTGGATTATGAGCTTTTAAAAGAAGGGATCAAAGACTTGAATGATCCTGTCCAGCGAGAAAAACTTTCTTCAAAATTAGGATACAGCTATCTAATCGGCTTAACCCTAGGCCCTACCCGTGTAGGAGAAACTTGGGGTTACCAAACTCCCCAAGAAGCCTATGAGTTGGCACCTGTCCCGGATATGGAAATCAGTTCGGTCCTGCGAATGGCTTTGATTTCCACTGAAACAGGGCAAATCGAATCAGATTTTACCATCACATCTGCCAATTCCGGATTTAGTCTAAGCGATGAGGAAGATGGGGTAGATTATCAAAATTACGCCGAACTCTTTGGTGTGATTCACCACGGAGTCACTAAAGGGACAAAAAACTTGGTCAAAGGCTGTAGCTGTTGATTAATTATTCTCATTCAAATCTGATGACCAAATTCGGGTCTGGGCAATTTTCAGAATAAAAAACCAAGTCTTTTTCTGCCGCTACTCCCGGATAATCACCCCAATTTCCACCCAAATCCCATATCAATTGGAAATGCAAGTGTGGAGGCCAATCTCCATTCTCCGGAAATGGACCGACGCGACAAAGTAATTCTCCTGCTTTGAATTCATTTCCAATTTCCAAATTGGACAAGTCTGACAAAAATAAGTGACCATAAAGTGAATATAACTTTTTCCCCGCAAGCTCATGCTCTAAAATGATCGTCGGACCATAATTTCCAAAACCTGAATTATCCTGGAAGCTGTGAACTTTTCCATTCATAGGTACATAAATCGGTGCACCAACCTCTGTCCATATGTCTATGCCGAGATGGATATTCCTGAAATCAGATGCTGCAGTAGCAAAAACCTCGCTTCTCCGATAAATCGCTCTTTTTTCCAAATATCCCCCGATTCCGTATTTTTTTGTGCTTACCTGATCGAATACATACCTATTGAAAATTTCAGTATTGGATAGATCGACAGATTTCAATTCCTGATTTTCTTCGGTAAAATCGAGTTTCAGTGTATTTTCTGCTGTTAATTTTTCTCCCATGATTGGGAAGAAGTCAAAGTCGGTCCAGTTCATGGATGCAAAAATAGGATGTAAGTTTTAAGGACTAAGACTCAATGCACAAGAATTTAGTCCTTCTCCTCGATTCCAAAAATATATTACACCGGGTTTAAAATTTTCAGGGACTTCTTTAAGCAATCTGATTTAGTATTCAGACCTTTTGAGGCTATTTTTTTTAATTCTTATGTTTTTATCTAAAGTCTTGGGTCTTGTTTCTTGTTTCTTAATTCTGTTTTTCCCTTCCGACTTCGGATAATTTTTCTAATTTTGCGCCAATTTGGACGTAAGTATTTTCTCTCCTATCCCACCTTGTAATGCCTAAAGACAATAGCATCAAACACATTCTCATCATCGGTTCGGGTCCCATTGTCATCGGTCAAGCTTGCGAATTTGACTATGCAGGTTCCCAGGCCGCACGCTCCCTTCGTGAAGAAGGTATCATCGTGACCTTGATTAATTCCAATCCGGCCACTATTATGACTGACCCAGTCACTGCTGACAATGTGTACCTGCTTCCTCTGGACAAGAAATCCATCAAAAAAATCCTGACCGATCACCCGGATATCGACGCAGTCTTGCCTACCATGGGTGGTCAAACTGCTTTGAATCTTGCCATTGATTGTGATAAAGCAGGTATTTGGAAAAACTTCGGAGTTAAGATGATCGGAGTGGATATCGAAGCCATCGATACCGCTGAAAACCGCGAAAAATTCAAAGCGCTAATGGAAGAAATCGGCGTTGGCGTCTGCAAAGGCGACACAGCTACCTCTTTCTTGCAAGGAAAAGAAATTGCTCAAGAAATCGGTTTCCCATTAATTATTCGAGCTTCATACACCCTTGGTGGTGCAGGTGGAGCTTTTGTAGAAAAAGAAGAAGATTTCGAAAAGTACCTCGTTGCAGGCCTCCAGGCCTCGCCAGTTCACGAAGTATTGATTGAGCAAAGCATCATGGGTTGGAAAGAATACGAGCTTGAAGTGATGCGGGATAATATTGGGAA
>CAYTXN010000244.1:0-5349 GCA_964441195.1 uncultured Limnohabitans sp. | reverse complement strand
TTTCAAACCGTGTATTGGTAGCTTGGAAGTCATCCTGATTTGACATGTAAGGAGCTGAAAGTGGAATTTCCATTAATCGCTCCTCAAAAGAAGCGATTTGCTCTCCATAGATTTTATCCTGCCAATTGCTCTCTATTGTATACTGATAGGAGTAATAGAATGCGTAGTAACCAAAATGATAGATGGCAAAGCAAAGTAAAAGTGCTATGGCTACGGCTTTTCTCAAGGGTCTAAAATAATTGACGTGAAAATTGATTTAAAAATCCGAGAAAAAGAAACTTCCTACCAGGAAAAATTAAATTTCAAAACTATGATCGTTAAATTCTAACAAGGACCAACTTTTATTTTGCTAATCAATTAAAAAATTCAATAAATACCAGAATACTATAAACACCACAGTAAAAGCGCCATATATCTGAAGGACTTTCATCCGATTAAAGCGATCCAAAAACCACAAGACCAAAACCGGTTTAAAAAGACCCAAAACCAAACCAATCAATGATAAAAGAGTAAGTCCCATCATCAATATTTGAACTGCTGCTAGCATGTCATAAAAATAAAAAGGAACGACCTCAGCCGTTCCTTTTATATGAATTTAAATTCTAAGAATTACTTCTTACGCTTGATCTCCTTCATTTCGTATCCTTCAATCGTATCGTCGATTTCGATATCGTTGAAGTTTTTGATAGAAATACCACATTCGTATCCCGCCTTCACTTCAGAGACATCGTCTTTGAATCGCTTCAGTTGATCGATTTCACCTTCATGGATTACAATTCCACCTCTGATGACGCGAATCTTGTTCTTTCTGGTAATGAAACCGTCTGTCACATAAGAACCTGCGACGGTACCGATCTTCGTGATTTTGAAGATTTCTCTCACGATAATGTTACCGGTGATAACCTCTTCAAATGTCGGCTCAAGCATACCTTCGATTGCATCTTTGATCTGATTGATCGCATCGTAGATGATAGAGTAATGACGGATTTCGATTTCTTCCTGCTCTGCAAGTTTCTTGGCATTGGAAGAAGGTCTTACCTGGAATCCTAGGATGATCGCATCAGATGCGGAAGCTAGCAATACATCGGATTCAGAAATCTGACCCACACCTTTGTGGATGATGGATACTTTCACTTCGTCCTTAGAAAGCTTCAACAAGGAATCGGAAAGTGCTTCAACCGATCCATCCACGTCACCTTTGATAATGATATTGAGTTCCTTGAAGCTACCGATTGCCAAACGACGACCGATTTCATCCAAGGTGATATGCTTTTTAGTACGCAAACTTTGCTCACGCTGAATCTGCTCTCTGGAGTTTGCAATCTCTCTCGCTTCACGCTCAGTATCGTAAACTTTGATCGTATCACCCGCCTGAGGAGCACCGCTTAGTCCCAACACCTGCACAGGAGTAGATGGTCCGGCTTCTTTCAGCTTCTTACCTTTATGATCAAACATGGCTTTTACTCTGCCGTAATGCTGACCTGCAAGCATGATATCACCAATTTTCAATGTTCCAGCCTGAACCATGATGGTGGCTACATATCCACGACCTTTATCCAAAGACGCTTCAACTACAGTTCCCACTGCATTTTTATTTGGATTAGCCTTAAGTTCAAGGATCTCAGCTTCAAGCAATACTTTTTCGAGTAGCTCATCAATTCCTTGTCCGGTTTTAGCCGAAATATCCTGAGATTGGTATTTACCTCCCCACTCTTCTACAAGTAGGTTCATGCCAGCTAACGCTTCCTTGATTTTTGCTGGATTGGCATTTGGCTTATCCACTTTATTGATTGCAAAAATCATAGGAACACCACCCATCTGAGCGTGATTGATTGCCTCCTTGGTTTGAGGCATAATACTATCATCAGCAGCAATTACGATAATAGCCAAATCGGTGATTTTTGCACCGCGTGCTCTCATTGCCGTAAAGGCTTCGTGACCTGGTGTATCAAGGAAAGCTATCTTATGACCAGTTTGAGTCATCACATCATATGCACCGATATGCTGAGTGATTCCTCCTGCTTCTTCAGTAGTAACTTTCGCCATCCGGATATAATCCAGCAAGGATGTTTTACCATGATCGACGTGACCCATGATGGTAACAATCGGAGCTCTTTCTACCAAATCTTCGGTTTCATCAGCAACATCTTCTACCATTTCGTCCTCGATGGACTTGGTAAATTCTACATCATAGCCGAATTCATCTGCAATGATTGTAATCGCCTCTGCGTCTAATCGCTGATTGATCGAGACGAACATGCCCAATGACATGCAAGTTGAAATGATCTGATTCACAGAAACGTCCAGAAGTGCTGCAAGATCGTTTGCCGAGATGAACTCGGTTACTTTCAGGATTTTTGCCTCTTCTCCTTCTACCTCGACTTCTCGATCACGATCAGCTCGCTTATCTCTTCTGGATTTAGATTTACCAGAACCTGGCTTCGTCCCTTGAAGACGGGCAAGAGTCTGCTTAATCTGATCTTGAATTTCTTTTGGAGTGGGCTCAGCCTTTTGTACACGTTGCTGAGGAGCTCCGCCTCTTTGGTTTCCACCTGGTCTTTGTACAGCTGGTCTTGGCGCGCCTCTTTCTTGAGGAGGTCTTGGACCACCTTGACCTCCAGGAGTTCCAGGTTTATCTATTCGCTTTCGAGGCCTCTTTTTATCTCTGTTTCGTTCGTCAGAAGAAGCAACCGGTCCGCCTTTTTTCTTTGGTCGGTCTGCAGGAAGCTCGATTTTTCCGAGAACGGTAAGTCCTTTCAGTGAATCTGCTTTTGCAGAAATCAATTGCTCTGGTACTACTTCTTCCTTAGGCGGAATTACCGGAGCTTTAGGTGCCATCGGAGTAGGTACCGGAGCTGAAGGTTTTGGTGCTTGCTGTACTGGTTTAGGACCTTGTTGATTTGGTCTATTTTGTTGCTGACCACCTTTAGGCTGCTGACCAGGTCTTTGATCAGGCCTATGTTGTTGTTGATTCGGATTTTGTTTTCGCTGCTCTTGAGGCCTTTCATTACGTTGGCCATGTGGAGTTTGAGGAGTAGCTGGCTTTGGAGCCGGCTTTTTATCCAAATCTATTTTACCTAGGATTTTGATTCCTTCAAGTTTTGGAGCCTCAGGGACCACTTTTTCCGGTTCTGGTCCAGGCTCTGGTTTTGGAGCAGGGGCTGGAGTTGGTGTTGGAGTTGAATCCGGAGCAGGCGTTGGTGTTGGATCTGGCACTGATACTGGTACGGCAGGTTTTGGTTCTTCCTTATGAACCGGTGCAGGTGTTGGCTCAGGGGCTTTCTCCTGCTTTGGCGTTTCAGGTTCGAGCGAAATAGGCTCGTGACGCTTCCCTATGGATAGATGGGAAGCTTCTTCTTTATCAAGGGCAGAGGATTTGAACTCCTTTTCCAACATACCCACTTGCTCCATGGATATTTTGGAATTCGGATTATTCTCAACCTCAAAGCCCTTTTTAGCCATTGACTCCACGATGGTTGCCGTACCCACGTTGAGTTTTCTGGCTATCTGGCCTAAACGCATCATTTTCTCTTCTGACATAAGCAAAAACCTCTTTCGAAATTCTAAATTTAATATTGGTAATCTACAGGGAAGGTTCCCCTGTTATTGTTCAAATTCTTGTCTGAGGATTCTGAAAATCTCATCGACTGTCTCTTCCTCTAATTCTGTTCTTCTAGTCAGGTCTTCTTTGGTCAATGCCAAAACACTCTTGGCAGTATCCAAACCTGTCTTTTTCAATTCCTCGATGATCCATCCTTCGATTTCGTCTACAAATTCATTCAAATCTACATCTTCATCGTCGTATTCGTTCAGTTCTCGGAATACATCTATTTCAAATCCTACCAATCGGCTTGCCAACTTGATGTTAAATCCACCTTTTCCAATGGCAAGCGAAACCTGATCGGGTTTAAGGAATACTGATATTCGCTTTTTTTCCTGATCCACAGTGATTGAAGAAACTTTAGCTGGGCTCAAGGCTCTTGTCACATAAAGATCGAGATTCTCGGTATAATTAATTACATCGATATTTTCGTTTTGCAATTCTCGAACTACAGCGTGAATTCTGGAACCTTTCATTCCCACACAAGCTCCGACTGGATCAATCCGATCATCATAGGACTCAACCGCAACTTTAGCTCGCTCACCAGGCTCTCGAACGATTTTCACAATCGTGATCAATCCATCGTATACCTCTGGAACTTCATTTTCGAATAATCGCTCTAAGAAAACCGGAGAAGTCCGGGACAAAATGATCTTGGGGTTGCCATTGTTCATGTCTACCCGATGCACGATCGCTTTGACTGTATCTCCTTTTCTAAAGCGATCTTTAGAAATTTGTTCTGCTTTTGGCAGGATCAGTTCATTGCCATCTCCATCGATCAGCAGAATCTCACGACCCAAAATCTGATAAACTTCAGCAGAAACTATTTCTCCCACTTGCTCTTCGTACTTATTATAAAGAATGTCTTTCTCCAGATCTTTGATTCGCTGGATCAGAGTCTGACGGGCCATTTGAACCGCTCTACGCCCAAACTCTTCCAATTCGATCTTTTCGTACACTTCTTCACCGATTTCAAAATCGGGTTCAATCTTTCTTGCTTCTGAAAAACTGATTTTGTCAAAATCCCAGATGTCTTCGGAATTGTCGTCTACGATCTCCCGGATTCTGAATATCTCGAGATCTCCCTTGTCAGCATTGATTGTGACGTCAAAGTTTTCGTCAGTCTCAAACTTCTTACGGATCATCGCTCTGAACACGTCTTCCAGAATACGGATCATGGTAGGTCGATCCACATTTTTAGATCTCGCAAACTCTGCGAAAGATTCTATTAAGATTTTGGCATCCATTTGAGTTATTTAAAAGATACTTGTACGATAGATTTCTTGATTTCGGCAAAAGGAACAAAGACCTCTTCTTCAGTGGCTTTCTTTCCTTTTTCCTTTTTCTTAACCAGCAACTTAACTCGCTCCTCATCCATTTCCAGAAATTTGCCCAAAACATCAGTCCCGGAAGTCAGCGTCAACTTAAGCTCACGACCTATATTTTTCTGATATTGCCTCTTGCTATTGAGTGGGAAATCAATTCCAGGAGAAGAAACTTCAAGCACATAGGCCTCTCCGATTATTTCATTTGCTTCCACCTCTTCAGACACTAGACGACTTACTTTGGCACAGGCCTGAATCGTGACTCCTTGATCTGCATCAATTAGAATCAACACTTTGGTTTTGCCCGCAATTTCCTCCACTTTTACCTCAACCAGAAAGTGGCTTTCATCCGGAAGATGCTTTTCTACCAACTTTCCAATCGTTTGCTTCAGCTCGGTCATAGTTTTGAATAATGAAAGAGGG
>CAYTXN010000243.1:0-5354 GCA_964441195.1 uncultured Limnohabitans sp. | reverse complement strand
AAAAGTTCTTTCTCATTTTTCACTTGCACATCAGCAGGCACGCCTTGGATCAAAACCGTGTCTTTTCCAAACTCCTCCACTACAAACCCCAAGCTATATAATTCCGGAAGCATGTCCATAACCAATGCAAAATCCCCGGCGTTCAATTGAACAGTTGGTGGGAAAAGGCATTGTTGAGACGCACCCTGAGAAGACTGAAGTTGACGGAGGTAGCGATCATAAAGGATTCGCTCATGGGCTGACTGCTGGTCCACGATGAGTAGACCGGTCGACATTTGAGCAATGATGTAGCTTAGTTCAACTTGGAAAGTTGTTCCTGTTGCTTCAGACTCTTGAGTTGGCATCATCAATCTGGATTCATCCGAAGTCGCCCGACTCGGGAAAGTCAGGATTTCGTGATCCTCATCTGGATTTTGTGAGGCTGACGGCATAGGATTAGGATTTCCTTCGAAAAGTCGTTCCCATCCTGAGACGGACGATTTTTTGAATTCGGGCGTATTGAAGGTTTTGTAGCTGTATTCTCGATCGACTTGTACTTTGGTGTCTGGGTTATTGGTCCAATTTTCCTGATAGTTCACATCCAGCGAAAAATCCAAGGAAGGCATCACATGATGTGCTCCCAAAGCTTGCTTCACAGCTGATCGTATGACGGCATAGACCGTCCGCTCGTCATCAAATTTGATCTCCGTTTTAGTTGGGTGAACATTGATGTCAATGTGTGCAGGATCAATATCCAGAAACAACACATAAAACGGATATTGATCATTTTGTATCAATCCCTCAAAAGCTGAGCTCACCGCATGGTGGAGGTAGGAGCTTTTGATATATCTGTTGTTCACAAAGAAAAACTGCTCCCCACGAGTCTTCTTGGAATTTTCAGGTTTCCCGATGTAGCCCTTGACATTGACATGAGGAGTTTCCTCATTGCAGGGAACTAGCTGACCTTGGTAGTTTTTGCCAAATAAACTGACGATCCGTTGACTTAATTTCCCCGCAGGAAGACTGAAAACTTCCAGATCCTGTTGAAATAATGAAAAAGCAACTTCCGGGTATGAAAGCGCTACTCTTTGAAATTCGTCGACGATGTGACGCATTTCCACGGGATTGGATTTAAGAAAATTCCGACGGGCGGGCACGTTGAAAAACAGGTTTTTCATCGCTACAGAAGTGCCAATAGGAACTGCAACTGGCTCTTGTTTTTTGACATCCGATCCTTCAATTTGAATTAAGGTCCCAAGTTCAGTTTCTGCTTGCCGGGTTTTCAATTCCACCTGAGCTACAGCTGCGATTGATGCCAATGCTTCACCTCTGAAGCCAAAAGTCCTAATGGCAAAAAGATCCTGAGAAGACCGAATTTTCGAAGTTGCATGCCTTTCAAAACTCATTCGGGCATCTGTTGCGGACATTCCTTTTCCATTGTCTATGACTTGGATAAGTTGCTTTCCGGCATCTTTGATGACCACTTGTATGGAGGTGCCGCCAGCATCAACGGCATTTTCTAAAAGTTCTTTGAGCGCGGAGGCAGGACGCTGGACTACTTCCCCTGCTGCAATTTGATTGGCAATCGCATCAGGAAGAAGTTGGATGATGTCACTCATCTTTAACTCTGTTTTTCATCCTGAATAAGAAATAAATTCCACCTACAATCAATCCGAAATAAAGAAGGTAGATGAATATATCTGGTCCTATATAAATGTATCCAAAGGCCATTGCAACCATAGCTAAAAACAAAATTGTCCGGATCATCGCAGTCGAGCTAAATAGACTGGTTTCGCGCTGTTTTATTCCCTTGTATTGAGAAAAAGATCCTCGAATACCAGCGCCATAATTCCCCAAATTCTGCTCATCACCAGGTTTTATAAGCCCCTCATTCTCCAATTCCTTCTTGATTCTGGAAGTTCGTTGTTCGATTTCTTCTTTGACAGGATCGTAATATCGGGGCTTAATATCATACCTCATTGGGGAGGCGGTGCGGAAGAGTGAAGGGAATTTCATCTGTTTATAATTTAATTTTTTATGGTCAGATGGAATCTCGCATGATTTATAATCATCACAGTGTGTGACTTTTTATTCATGCTCGATTTCATGTGATTATAATTGTTTTTAAGCGGCCATATGGAATCTTCGCATGTTCGATAATCATTACAGTGTGTGTCGGATACGACATGCTTGATTTCATCTGTTTATAATTTGATCTTTTAAGGCTACATGGAATCTCGCAAAGCTGATCATTATTACTTTGTATGCCGTATTGGATCATGCTCGATTACATATGCAACTCAGTTTATGGTTTGGCTCTTAGGAAGATGTGGAATAAGGATTTCAATATGAAAATACTGCAAAACACTTATTTCCGTTTTTAACCCCAAAGCGGACTCAATGTTGCCCAATCTTTGCTATATTCAATTTGGAGTCTCATATACGCAAAGTGAAGCGACCAGAGACTAGTGAAAGTTTATACTTTCGTCGCCCTCACAAAACATTTTAAAGGTAAGAATAAAAATTGATCTCGATAATGAATAAGAAGCTTTGGGGACTGTTTTCGTTGGTGGTAATGCTCGGATTATTTACTTCGGGAAAAGTCGATCCATTTGTTTCAAATGAAGATCCCTTGATCAGCAATGATAGGATTGGTCAGAAAGAATGGGTGGACAGCGTCTTCTCCGCCATGACATTTGATCAAAGATTAGGGCAACTTTTTATGGTCGCAGCCTATTCAAATAAGGACCAAAAGCATATTGATGAAATCAGTAATCTCGTAAAAACTGAAAACTTGGGAGGATTAATATTCTTTCAAGGTGGGCCAAACCGTCAAGCCCGATTAACCAATTACTATCAAGCTCAATCAAAAACACCACTTTTTATAGCTATGGATGCGGAGTGGGGCATTGGTATGAGATTGGACTCAGTTCCAAATTTCCCCAAAGCCATGACGCTGGGAGCTATTCAAAATCATGATTTGATTTATGAAATGGGTGCTGAAATTGCCCGTCAGTTTAAGGAGCTGGGGATGCATATCAATTTTGCTCCAGTCGTAGATGTCAATTCTAATCCAAATAATCCTGTCATCGGTTATCGGGCTTTTGGAGAAAATAAAGAAGTCGTGACCAAAAGAGCCGTGGCTTACATGAAGGGACTTCAGGATAATGGAGTCATAGCCAACGCAAAGCATTTTCCAGGTCATGGAGATACAGAAAGTGACAGTCACTATACGCTGCCTGTGATCAAGCATGCCGAAAAACGGATTTGGGATGTAGATCTTTATCCTTATCAGGAGCTTTTTAGGGAGGATTTGATGTCAGTAATGGTCGCTCATCTTAATGTCCCAAGCTTGGATAACGGGTCAAACATTCCAACTAGCCTTTCCAAGCCAGTGGTTACTGACCTGCTTCAAAACCGAATGAATTTTCAGGGTTTGATTTTCACAGACGCCTTAAACATGAAAGGTGTGGCTAACTTGAACAAGCCTGGTGAAGTAGATCTCAAAGCCCTTCTTGCCGGGAATGATGTGCTGTTGTATTCCCAAGATGTGCCGAAAGCAAAAGTTTTAATTAAAGATGCAGTGGACAGAGGAGTGATCAAAGAATCCGAAATTGATCGCCGGGTGAAAAAGATATTGAAGGCAAAATACTGGGCTGGACTCGATCAATACAAGCCAATCGATACTTACAAAATTGCTGAGCGACTTAATACTCCAAAAACAAGCGAAGTAATTGAAAAGCTCTATGCCGAATCAATTACCGTCGCTGCCAACAAGGGAGATATTTTACCATTTAATAATCTTGATTTAGGGAAATATGCCAGCTTGACCATCGGGGATGAGGGCAAGGTTTTCAGTCAATATTTGAAAAAATACACTGCTATAGATCACTTTTCAATAAATAAAGCCGAAGGAGAATCTGCGCACTATAACCTAATGAAGAAATTAGAGGACTATGACGTAGTTGTAGTAGGTCTAATGGGTGTGACTAACAGTCCGCAGCGCGCATTTGGAATAGCTCCAGGAGATATTCAATTGATTCGATTATTGGAGAAAAGGCAAAAAGTAGTTACAGTTCTATTCGGTAATGCATATGGAGCCAAAGCTTTAGAAGGCTTCGGCAATGTAGTCCTTGCCTATGAAAACTCTTCAGAAACGCAAAAGCTTGTTCCTCAGGTACTTTTTGGAGGAAGACCGGCCCAGGGTATTTTACCTGTTACTGTCAGTGGTCAGTATTCCCATGGAGTTGGTGGGTATCTGGAAGACGCAAATAGACTTTCCTACGGAAGCCCTGAAAGTGTGGGTTTGAACACAGAAATATTGAATAAAATCGACGCGGTAGCTGAACGTATGATTCAGATTCAAGCTGCTCCTGGAGGAAATGTACTGGTATTGAAGGATGGAAAAGTTGTTTTTGAGCGTTCCTATGGTCATTTGGACTATAAGAAGACAGCTCCGGTTACCAAGGAAACCGTTTATGATCTTGCCTCGATTACCAAAGTTCTTGCGACCACGCAGGCGGTCATGTTTCTCCAAAGTCGTGGAGAATTGGATATGAATAAAACACTTGGTGATTATTTGCCTGAACTCAGAGGAACAAACAAAGGCAACCTCCAACTCAAAAATGTGTTGATCCATGAGGCTGGTTTAAAGGCTTTTATTCCTCATTATGTTAAAACCGTAGAATCAGGCCAATGGCGAGGAGAGTATTACAAAGCTTCTTTGGAACCGGGCTTTAGCAGTCCGGTTTCTAATGACATGTTTGGCCGGGATGTACTTCGGGATAGCATTTGGAATTGGACTATAAAGTCAGATTTATTACCAAAGCCACACAAATATGTCTATTCCGACTTGACTATGTATTTCATGCAGGCTGTGGTAGAGCGGATTGTCAATCAACCGATGGATGCCTTTTTGGATCAAAACTTCTATACTCCTTTAGGTTTGAATACCCTGACCTTCAATCCCTATCTCAAAATGCCTCTGGAGAAAATTGCGCCGACAGAGAATGACGTGGCTTTTAGAAAACGTCAAGTTCAAGGCTATGTCCATGATCCAGGTGCAGCGATGTATGGAGGGGTGGCTGGTCATGCTGGACTTTTTGGAACAGCGAATGATATTGCTGTGATGATGCAACTCATGCTGAATAAGGGTACTTATGGGGATGTCACGCTATTCAAACCAGAAACAGTGGAGGCATTCACAAAGCGGCAGTCAACAATCAGCCGACGGGGTTGGGGCTGGGACAAGCCAGAGCCAGAAAACGGCAAAGGCGGATCTGCAAGTAAATTTGCCCCTAAAAGTACCTTTGGCCATACTGGTTTTACAGGTACCTGTGTGTGGGCTGATCCGGAAAATCAACTGGTTTATGTTT
>CAYTXN010000242.1:0-5358 GCA_964441195.1 uncultured Limnohabitans sp. | reverse complement strand
CCTGAAACCAACATCATTATCGATGGCCATACAGATGATACAGGTTCAGAAAAATACAACATGAAGCTTTCTATGGAAAGAGCAACATCAGTTGAATCTTATCTTACAAGCCATGGTGTTAGTTCTGATCGAATTGTTACTAGAGGACTTGGAGAATCTGCTCCGAAGTCAGATAATACTACTGAGACTGGAAGAAGCGAAAACAGAAGGGTAGAGATCGGAATTCTTGCAAATGAAAAAATGCAGGAAGAAGCCAAAAAGGCGGAAGGTGAATCGATTAATCCTTAAAAAGACAGTGTCTATTTTTTAAGAAAAACTTAACATACTAATGGGGAATACTGACCATAACTGGTGCAGTCTTCCCCATTTTTTTTGTTAAAGCTCGGTTGAAACAGAAGCAATGCCATTGGAATAAGAATTGATCCCGGTAGTTCGAAAATGATTTCATTCCTAATCAAACTATTTATGAAAACTAAAAATCAATTTTTATCGCTAATATTAATTATTTCAATGGCACTAGTCAGTATAAATTGTAAGACAAGCAATGCGGTAAAAGGTGGCGCAATTGGAGGTTCGGCTGGTGGAGTTTTAGGAGGATTGCTTTCTAAAAACAATACTGCCACAGGAATCATAGTCGGAGCGGCGATAGGCGGTTCGGCTGGAGCAATAATCGGCAGAGAAATGGACAAACAAGCCGAAGAACTACGCCGGGATCTCAAAGGCGCAAAAGTGGAGCGAGTAGGCGAAGGAATCAAAATCACTTTTGATTCAGGCTTGCTATTTGGATTTGATCAGGCTACACTGAATTCATCATCCAGAGGGAATCTGGAAAATCTTGCTTCAACACTTAAAAAGTACGAGGATACCAAAATTCTTATTGAAGGACATACTGACTCCGTTGGAGAAGAAAGCTACAACATGGTTCTTTCTCGCGATCGTGCTAGCGCTGTCAGGAGTTACCTTGGGAACTTAGGCGTTGGCAGTGCTAGGATGAGTAGTACAGGATCTGGCGAGGCAAATCCTGTCGCATCTAATGACTCTGAATCAGGAAGAGCACAAAACCGAAGAGTTGAAGTTGCAATTTTCGCAAACAAGAAAATGCAACGAATGGCAAAAAGAGGAGAATTGGGCTAATCAAAATCCAAACGCATCAAAAAATCCGTCTGAATTTCATCCCCAAATGGGAAAGGATGGCTTCCGAATATTCGGAGGCCATTTTTTTCGTAAAAACGAATTGCTCTAGCATTTTTTTCCCATACACCTAGCCAGAGGTATTTTTTCTGATTTTGCTTTGCAAAGTCAATAGCCGTATCCAACAGCCGCTTGCCCAAACCACTGCCCAGGTGCTCTTCCAATACATACAATCGAGCGACCTCTAGACTCTCTCGATCGTGGATATCTGTCTGTGCCGGAACTTGGTTGACTTTGGCATATCCGATGATTTCTCCTTCTTTCTCTGCAACAAAAAATGTCGAGGCGAGATTGCTCAGCTCTTTTTCAAATTGCTCTAAGGTAAAAGCTTCATTGAGATAAGCCTGGACATTTTCGGGTTTGTTGCCAGCAGTGAAAGCCTGAAGAAATGCAGTGCGGGCCACGTGAAGTAGGTCTGCGAGATCTTCGGGAAAGGCCGTTCGAATTTGAAGAATATTTTCAGGCGGATTCACAGTCAAGTTTTTTAATATGTGGTTGCTCATGAAGTTTGACCCTCTACTTTTCTATTCCCAAAGAAGATAATCAAAGCAGCTGTCCCAAACATCAACAAACCATAAATCACAGATGGGATTACCATGGTGGAATTCACCAAAAGCGTTGCCGCAACAGTGATTCCCAAAGTACCATTCTGAATTCCCGACTCGATGGCAATCGTTGTACTTTGCTTTTTGGATAGGCCGAGAATTTTACCCGCAAAGTATCCTAATCCCAGAGTTGCCAAGTTCAATGCAAGCGCTACCGGGCCTGCTTCAACAAAGTGTGACACTAAGTTTTCACGTTCTTTTATAATTGCTGCCAAAACCACCAAGACAAAGAAAATAGCGGAAATCTTGCGAAACGGCGCATCCCATTTCTTTGCAAGCTGAGGAGCCTTTTTCAATACCATCATCCCAATAGCCACAGGAATAATAGTAATAAAAATGACAGAAATGACTGTTCCGAATACATTCAGCTGCTGGGCCTCTCCGTCTGGAATGAAATATAGTATGGCAAAATTGACGATAAATGGAATTGTCAAAACAGTGATCAGGGAAGAAAATGCAGTCAAAGTAATCGAAAGTGCAGAATCACCTTTAGCCAAATGCGTGATCAGATTGGAAGTGGCTCCACCGGGGCAAGCAGCCAAAATCATAAGGCCAACTGCCAGCTCGGTTTGCAAACCAAAAACCTTAATCAAGCCAAAAGCCACTAAAGGAAGGAGAATGATTTGATTGAAAAGCCCAATAGCTACAGCTTTGGGATAGATCAAAATCCGCTTGAAATCCCCAAAACGGAGACTAAGCCCCATTCCAAACATAATCACCGCTAAGGCTAGCGGAAGGAAGAGTTGGGTTAAAATATTCGATTCCATGGCTATTTGGGTTATTGAGTTATTGGTGATTTCAAATTGATCATTCTCCTCTTGCTTTGCTTATCGCTTCTTGTCTCTCGCATCTTGTGTCTAAATACTTGATACTTGTGTCTCGCTACTTGACAGTTTATAAAATTCCCGCTACCGCAAATCCAACATAGGTTCCCAGCGCATTCCCCAAACTCCCCACCAACACACCAGGAATCAACAAATCAGGCCGATTCAAGCTCTCAGCTGCCGCTATAGCAGTCGTATTTCCTCCCACATTGGCTTGCGAAGCCACAGCGATTACATCCCAATCCATTTTGAATAGTGCCCCAACTCCAAAAATCACCAAGCCATGAATCAACACCAGCAATCCCACAAACAGAATCAGCGTCCCCGCCAAGCTTCCAACTCCCGACAAAGCCCTGAAATCACATAATGTCCCGATCACAGCAAGGAAGATCAAAATAAAGAAGAACCCCAGTGTATGCTTACCATATAATTGTTGGACTGAGGGGAATTGGGCAAGAATCAAGGCCAAAGTCGTCAAGAAAATAATCTCAGGGACTTGTGGAAAATAAGAAACTAACACTTTGCTTACGGTCATCCCAAGCAATCCCAAAGCTAGAATAGAAGCCAATGAACTAATCGAAATGGATTCAATTCCATCATTTTTCACCGCAGACGCTGCCGAAGCCAGCTTCTTTCTCGGAAACCATTTCTGTAAATATTTTGGTAAAATCAGCGTGGCAATGATCCAAGGAGTGCCGATGAGATTATCAACTACAGTTGTTGCCGCAAACAGGTTTCCAGCTTCGTTTACCTTGTAATGAAGGGCGACTGCATTGAAATTAATCGATCCACCGATGTAAGTCCCGGTAAACATTCCCGCCACAGCCGGAGCTAAATCCCCAATTTCCACAGCAGGATTTACCACAAACCAAGCCACCAACACACCAACCACCGTACCGATCGCCCCCAAAAGAAACATCAGCAAAATTGGCATTCCCGCATTTTTTAGACTTTTCAGATCCACTTCCAGCAGCGCAATAAAAATCCCTAAAGGTGCCAAATACACGAATACCCCATCATAAACAGGACTTCCATCCATCGCACTTGGGATGATTCCGATATTGGAGAAAATAGCGCAAAGCACAATGACCAAAATCGGTGTACCGACAGTTTTACCCCAAGGTAAACGAGACAGCCAATTGGCAAAAAAAACAGAAATGCATAGCGTTGCCGCAATAAAAATTGGCTCTTGGGTGAAACTCATCAGGGAAAATAATGAAAAACTTTCTACGATTTACAATTATCTAGTTACAAGGATTGAATTCCAAATTTTGCCCAAATTGATAATGGGTAAGATATTTAGAATTGATTTCAGAAAACTTGATACCTCCTTCATTTTCCATGAAGCGAACGATATAACCTCCTGTCTCAGCAATCCAGTCTGGCTGTCCAATTTCTTCACTATGACCGCCGAAAAATTCTCTGCTTTCCCCATTGAGTCCCTTGATAAGATAATATTTCCGTCCGTCATAGGAACCATATCCAAGCACCCAAACATTACCATTTTTAGTAACTAATACCTTACGCACATAGCCTATTATTTTACCCTTATCACCAATTTCTCTCCGATCAAAAAGTCTCTGGGTTCTTCCCTCATGGATTGGAATTCTTCGAACAAGTCTTCCATTGCTTTTATCCAACTCTTGATATTCCCATTTACTTTTTGATTCATCAAAGTCAATTTCAGAGCTAATTAAAATAACATTGCCATTGGGTAACTCTTCCAAAAAATAAACGGACGAATATTGGCCCAACTGTTCCCTTGGGGATTGCCAAAGTTGAACTCCATCCTTACTATATTGATAGATCGAATTTTTGTCAGCTACCACAATTTCTCCTGATTCTTTATAGATTACTTCGACGCCTTCATCTGATGACAAGTTAAATTTGAACCAAACATCAAAATCCATTTCAGGGCTCACTTTATATACCTCATATTCTATAGAGTTATTAATTGCTGTATAATATTTGGTCACCAAAATCCAATCCCCGAGTTTATTCTTCTTGACCAAAAAAGGAAACTGACCTAAAGGAAATTTAACATTCTTGACAAACTGTCCATCAAGATTGTAAATATCATTAATATAGGCACCTCCGGGAATGAGGTTTGGTCCACAACTGATTACATGATCTCGCAAAAATGCAAGTAATCCAGATGGTCGACCAAAGACAGGAAAAAATCCTTTATAGTTCCCCAAAGAATCAAAGAATCCTCCCCCTCCAGAAAATTTTCCAGGGCCAGATGTGTAGGTTTGCCCCATCAAAAACTCACCACTTCCATTGATGTCGGCTATACCAATTTGATTAAACGGGCTTGAACCCGAAAAACCGCTCACGGACTGATGGCTTGATCCCTCGGAACTTGGGGATACCAATTCGATAGGAATAGAAAATTCAATAGAGGGATTTCGACGCAATCGCGCATTTAAGAAAATAACCTTACTGAAAGATATGGTCTTGGGTGCAACAAAGAAATTATCATTGGTCAGCGCACCATCATCCTTAGAGATCGATTCAAATAATAGTTCTGAAAGCGGCAACCTTTCGACCTTTCCGTTAATAGCAAAGGAATACAATTTCAACTCTGTTTTTTCAGAAGGGCAAAGACTAAACTTATCCGAAATCAGTTCGAAAGGTCCATTAAACAAAAAAGGATCTATATGGCCTTCGTCTCCTTCGCTACAAGCCAGAATAAACCAACTAAATAAGATGATGTAGGATATCTTCTTCATTTTGCT
>CAYTXN010000241.1:0-5368 GCA_964441195.1 uncultured Limnohabitans sp. | reverse complement strand
TTCAAAACCTGACAGGTGGGGTGTAAAATACTCAAGTAAAAAGCATATATTTTACACCCCATTTTACTATATTCCATTGTCTAAATTTATTGACTTATGGAAGATGACAGCACAAGTTGGAAAGAACGAGCTATTGGCAGAAGACTGGAGAACAAGGAGCTAAACAAACGACGCAAGGAACTCATTAAGAGTAGAGATGGATGGAAAGAAAAGTATATGGTTCAAAAACAAAAAGCGGACAAACTCGAGCATGAGCTGGAGTTTATCAAAAAAAAACTGAACGAGATTATACTACCATTAAAGTAAATATTTCTCGTCCCAAAAGGTATACTTATCCCCTTACAATCATTCATTTTTGCGTGGCCTTGAAGCTCTGCTCTTCGGTTAGTTTCAGAGCCTTGAACAAAGTGATTGTTTCCATGAACCTTTACTTTGATTGTTCACTCAGAACTCCTTCCCATGCCACTATATTGCTTTGGGTCAAAAAGTACGGCTTGTTTCTCCTCTCTAAGCCTGTTCAAAAGGCTCAGGATTGGGTTGTAATTATTGATGAGAGCGTGCAGTTTGGACAAAACAAGCTACTTCTGGTTTATGGAATAAGACATTCGGAAATTCCCGTTGATAGAGGATTGGTTTTTAGCGACTTGACTCCTTTGGTTCTTGCCTCAAAATCCAGCTGGACAGGTGATCTGATCGCACAAGAACTTGGAAAGCTGGAAGAATCCATCGGAACTATTAAGTATGGTGTCGCTGACCAGGGTAATTCCATCCGAAAAGCTCTGAAGATCAAGGGAATTTTTCATGTCTATGATATCACACACTGCTTATCCATTATCGCTGAGCATGTTTACAAAAGTGATCCCGAATTTATCCAATACACTAAAAAGCTTGCTCACCTAAGAGGGGCACAAGCCTTGGGTAAACATGCTCACCTGCTTCCCCCTGCCCAGAGAGTCAATTCCAGATTTATGAACCTGAGACCTATAGCGGACTGGGGCATGTCCGTCCTACACTTCTTGGAAAAGGCTCCACAAGCCGACTACCAAGCCGAGAAAAACCATCTAAATTGGGTCTTGGAGTACCAGCACCTCATCCGGGAACTCGATCTGCTCAACCAATTCATAAACTCAGTACAATTAATCCTAAAGACAACCGGACTGTCTGAAAATTCCCTCCAGGAGTGTCAAAAATTATTTAGTCAAAGTAAAAACTCCAGATTGTTGGCCATCGAACAAAAGCTGTCAGAATACCTCCTAGAAACTCTCAAAAACAGCCCCATGGATCAAAAAAGTACGCTGCTTTGCTCATCAGACTGCATTGAATCTGCATTTGGGAAATACAAAAACTATATACAGGACAATCCAATGACGGGAATCACCAATCTTTCCCTAAGTTTGGCAGCATTCACAGGAAAGTTGTCAAAGGAGGAAATTTCAGAGGCATTCCAGTCCACACGTGTAGAAAATGTCAAAAATTGGTCTCAGGAAAACATCGGACAAACCACACTTTCTAAGAGATTGAAAACCCTAAAGTGGGATGCAAATAAAAAACCAAAAATGGCTCAAATTTGACACCCCACCTGACAGGTCTGTCACAAAAAAAAACCACTCCAGATCTCTCAGGAGTGGCTTATCGCTGGTTTAGTATTTCATTTTATTTCTTATCGGCAGTCGTAAAGGTCACCTTGAATGAGGCTCCGAAAATCCCGAGTTTTTCGCCGTATCCGGAGATTTCCTGAAGGGGATAATTGTAAAATGGCATGACTGCATAGCTCGTCTTTTTGGATTCAAACAAGCGGATATTCACCCCCAAATTGGCTGTGGCTAGCGGATAGAAGCGGTTTTGCGGAACATCCAATACAGAGGACTGGTTTATCGATTCGGATCTCAAGGTGAAGGAATTCGCACTGGCCGAACTCGCATCAAACACAGCCACCTGCCGGGTGAAGGAGGACTGCTGCTCTGCACCTTGACTGAAGGTGATCAAGTTGGAGAATCCCGCCTGTACTGAAATGGATTGATTGGAAGTGACCGGATATTTGAAGTAAAGCGGAATATCCACCTGCACTTGGGCTATCTCATTTCGCTCGGTGACTGGCGAAGAGAATCCCGCCACCTGAGCATAGCTTTGACTTTCACTTGCCTGATTCAGGTAGTTGACCGCAAGGCCTGAACCCATCATCAGTTTGCCGGCAATATCCATGTCGATCATTACGCCCAAGCCTAAACTTGAACCACTGGTGGCCTGCGTTTTACTCTGCGAAGCACCATACCCCGGGGAAAGGCCCAATGCTAATCTCCTTGTGCTTTTGGTCTCCAAAATCTCGGCTATTTCTTCTTTTGCCAAAAGTGGTTCTTTGGGCAGTTCAGAAACTGGGGAAGCCGGCACCTGAGTCTGTGCATTCTTCAATGTTTCATTTTCTGCTTTTTCATTTACAGCGATCAAGACTTCCTTTTCAACTGTTTTAGACTGATCAATCAGGGCTTGGCTTTGATTTGGCTTCAGTGCCGGAGGATTGGATTTTGAATCCAAACTCGAAGGAACAGTCAATTCGGTCCCCGAGCCGGAGGATTTAGTGTTTGCTGAATTTGATCCTTTCGGAGTATTATTTTTAGCGCTGGATAAGGAAGACTGATTTTCTGCAAGAACTTTTTCTTTTGCTCCAGAAACCGTCGCCTCAGGTTCGGATAGGATGGCATTGGGATTTGGGAGCCTTTCAAGTCCTGAAACATCTGCGGACTCCGATTTCTCCTGAAGCTCAAGCTTATCTGAAAGCTGAGTATCATCGGAATCTGTAAACTGCCCAAGCCAAAGCCCTCCGGCCACTAGCAAGAGGATAAGTGAGGCGGCAACACCGGAAACCCAGTACCTGGTTTTTTTCGGACTGAGGGCAGCCCGCCTTTTCTCAAAGGCCTCCCAAGCCCCCAATTCATAAGGAAGCGGGTTTTCTTCCTGCTGCTTGCGCAGCTTGGTAGCCAACCATTTAAATGATTTATCTTCCTGCATATTCTTTCATGTGTTGTTGTATCAACTGACGCAATCTGGATTTTGCCCGCGTCAGGTAAACTCGGGAAGAGCTTTCGGTGATCTCAAGCTGCTCTGCCACTTCCCTGTGACTATAACCTTCGACCTCATAGAGGCTGAATACCAATTGCTGATCCTCGGGAAGCTGATGGAGAAGCTTGAGAATATCTTCAAATGCCAGCTGATCCGGGGCATACACTTCATCGTAAACCGGGGTTTCCCCGTCTGCTTCGAGGTGGTTTTGCAGACGCTTGTCCTTCCGGTAATAATCTATCGCAGTATTCACAGTGATTCTCCTGAGCCAGGGCTTGAGTGATGGCACTTGATTCATTTTGCCGAATGAATCAAAGCATTTCATAAAAGAGTCATTGGTAATCTCCTGTGCCAAATCCCTGCTTTTGGAATAGGACAGACTGATCCCCATGACAAAGCCATAGTACTTTTTGAACAAAAATTCCTCATGCTTCTTTGACCGACGTTTGCAACCGTCAATCAATTCCTGGTCAGACCAATTCAATAGACTGTATATTTTCTTTAATTATTTCATTGTCAACTCCGGTGTATCAATTCGCAGTCGCCTACGCAATGATAATCTCTGGCATTGCATTGTTCACGAATGTAAATCGAAAAGGGTGTTTGACCATACTGCCCACTTGGCGCGAGGGCTTCTGCCAAATCAACCGTTATCGTATCCGACACCATCTCTCCTGTAGCTACACAGGAAGGCAATTCACTGATTAGGTAAATCTGGATTCTTCTTGGATTTGATTCCTGCCATTTTCCATCCCATACCAATTGGTACGACCCATTGCAGTTTTTAGGTTTCAGGATTTCCAATGTGAGCATATTGCTACGTCTACTAATCCCTTTGATTTCTATGCCAATCCCGCAAAACGCGGCCCTTCCTCTGTTAAAGTCTATTTCTCGGTAAGTGCGTGCATCGACTGTAAATCTATACCCCTGACCCTCGACCTGATAGAGAAAAGGCACAAAGGAATCTGATTGCCCATCGTCCAATGTGCAACTGCAAAGAAATAAGACGAAAGCCAACCTGAAAAAGGAAACCATAAACAAGCTTTTCTGGAAGACGGAATTCACGAACCACTCGCTACACCTGGAATAAAAAAAGCACACAAATGGCTATCCTCAGACTTGGAAGAAAAGTGTATCAAATAAAATTGATGCAGCTAATCCTCGAAGACACCAGCAAATTTACTTGAGGATTGAAGGTTTATTTTACCTGTTTCCTGCCAAGAAAGTGTATATACAATAAAAAACAGTCTACGACCGGAGTTTTGGGATTTATCCGGTTAAACTTAATTCGGGTTGGAGTGTAGCTTAATCAGCCCCGTCCAAAACCTCTCCAGACTATCCACTGCCTCCTCAAGTTCGTCGATATTTCCAGGCTTGGAAACAAAAAGATTTGCAAGGGCCTCATAGCTTTTATCCACATCATTTGAGGTGGAGGATGTGGTAAATACGATAATGGGGATCATTCTCGTTTTCTCGTTTCCCTTCAGGGCTTTTAGTACTTCGTGGCCATTTTTTAATGGAAGGTTGATATCCAAAATGATCAGATCAGGCGTTTCAGCCTCCTGAAAGCTCTTCACTTTGTTGACAAAATCAATTCCATCCTGACCATTTTTGACAACCGACACTTTTTTGACAGACGGACGCTTGAGTAAGGCCTCATTCATCAATAAAATATCTCCTTCATTGTCTTCGACTAAAAGTATATGGATCTGTGCCATCAAGCAGTTGGTTTAGCAATAGTGAAATGAAAAGTACTTCCTTTTTGGAATTCTGACTCAACCCAGATTTTCCCCCCAAGTCCATCCACGATCTTTTTCACGATGGACAGCCCTATTCCGGTTCCCTCGAATTCCTCTTTTCGATGAAGCCGCTGGAACAGGACAAATATTTTTTCAAAATATTCCTCTTTGATCCCGAGGCCGTTGTCCTTAACCGACAGCAGCCAGAAATCAGGCAAATCAACGGCCGAGACGGTGATTTTCGGAGGTACATCAGGCCGGGAATATTTGAGGGCATTGCCAATCAGATTCTGCAATATCTGTAAAAGAGGAGGCCTGAATGTCCAGAGGGTCTCGATTCCTTCAAACGTTATTTCAGCTTTCTTTTCCGATATCAGTTTTCGATGGAGTTGTCTGATTTCCTCCACCACACTGGGAAGCTGGACCCAATCCAGACGGGAATTTTGTTTTCCGACTCGGGAATATTCCAATAAATCCAGGATAATCCGTCGCATTCGTACCGCTCCGTCCACTGCAAAACCAATGTATTGCAGGGCCTTCTCGTCCAGTTGGTTTTGGTATTTTTTTTCCAG
>CAYTXN010000240.1:0-5386 GCA_964441195.1 uncultured Limnohabitans sp. | reverse complement strand
AAAATAAACATTAGCGCGAGTAATGGGAGTATATTCTTCATATTTCAAGGATTGTCAAGGAAATAACTAAAATTACGGATTATTCAATAACTAGTTCAAAATGAACAATTATTTTAGAAGTTCATCCTAAAATTCACTCCCGTTGGTCCTAAACTGATATTTTGAACCAAACTAGGCAGCTCTTTCCCATGTACCTGATGAAAGCCATACATCACCCCGTCAAAAGCCAACAGAAAAGCTCCTTGAAGAATAACCGATTTTCCAAACCCGATCAGCCGATCTTTTCCCTTGCGCAGCCCCCTTTCCTTCATATATAATCCTCCAGCCATGTAGGCCAAGTCCAATGCGCCATTCAATAAAAGAACTTTCTCAATACCATGCTGCGCTTCTATCGTTGCCCAGAAATCAGTTCCAGGAGTTTCTTTTGTGGCTTGCCAATATCCAAAACCTGCGATGACCAAATTCACAGAATTCCAATACAAATTCATCTGATGAAATGCTTTTGTTTGCCCCGTGCTCTGACTTGCTCCTATCCCACCCCAAACAATATTCCCTACAGCCCAAGAGCCAAGAATTATCATCCCTTTCCCGTTGTAATCCAATCTAGTCTGATTGAAATCTGAGAGAACAGGAATATCCTGCGCCAAAAGTGGAAATGTGCCAAGGAGAAGCAATAAAAACAGTGTAGACTTAAATGCGGGACTTGGATTAGAGTTCATATGACTTTAAACCTACAATAATCCGATTAGTTTGATTTCAAACTCAACGAGAAAATGTACTCCAGATCATTTTCAACCCAAAGTAACAAACCAAAATCCCTACACCTCTATTCATGATCATTCGGAATCTGCTAGTCATCAGATGGGTTAATTTTCCAGCAATAAATGCTTTTAATAAGTCTATTCCAAAGACAGTAAACAGCAATCCAAAATAATAAGTAATCACATCATACTCATCCCAAGTTGATTTAAGTGTCACCAAGCTTGCGATTGAAATCCAAAAAAGCATCACAAAGGGATTGATGCCATTGATACCAAATCCTTTGGCAAAAGCGGTTCGCTTTTTTGCAGTCGGCAAGGTTAAGCCTCCAGAATTCGGTCTTGAAGCATCTTTTTTGCCAAAAAACCGAATACCAAAACCCACCAAAATTATACCGCCTACATAGCCTAAAGAGGTTTCAATTTTGGGTGAAGCGGTCAAAAAACTAACTCCCCAATAAGTAATGCCAACATAGATCAGATCGCTTACTAAAATCCCTAAGGCAAGGACAGAGGCATATCGGAATCCTTGTTCCATGCTTGCCGTTATGAGAGCAAAGAAAACCGGCCCAACCATCAGGGAAAGCACTAGCCCCATTCCAACTCCTTCCAATAGTGCTTGAATCATTTTAGAAAGCCGTTTTCTGAAAGAAACTTTTGCCAATTTTCAGCCTTATCTCCTTTTAAAACTCGCGGAAATTTATTCTGACCACCTTCCTTTCCCTGACTTTTCATCCAATCATAAAACACAACCGATGGTAAAACATCGACAAAGACCTTTTTCAATGCGTGTTTTCGCTCGACAGCATAATCGTCATTTAGAGATTTGAGATGATCATCGAGTTTTTCCTGAAGTTTCTTTGGATCAATCGAATCATCGGAACCAACAAACCAATGATGAGCAAATAAGCTTTTGTGGGGAACTCCTAAAACAGTGAATTCCTTTACACGAAAATTGAGATCCTCAGCCGCGAGTTCGATGGCTTTATTCATATTATCTACAGAAAGATGCTCCCCACATAAGCTAAGAAAGTGCTTTGTGCGGCCTGTTATGATGATTTCGGACTCTTCCTTGGAGACAAATCGCACCACATCCCCTATCAAATACCGCCAAGCACCTGCGCATGTTGTGATCAGCAAGGCATAATCTTTTCCTTCCTCAACCTCATCAATCTTAAAAGTTTTTGCGGTCTGCCTAACAGTGCCCTCTTCATCAAAGTTCTCCTCCGTGAAAGGAATAAACTCATGAAATATCCCATTATTCAGCACCAGACGCATGGATTTCCGATTTGGCAAAGCCTGAAAAGCTAAAAATCCTTCAGAAGCTAAATATGTCTCAATGTAAATTAGAGGCTTGCCAAGTAGTTTTTCAAAGCCTTTTCTATAAGGCTCAAAGGAAACTCCTCCGTGCACAAAAATCTGAAGGTTGGGCCAAATCTCATGGATGTGATCTACCTTGTATTGCTCGATGATTTTTTCCATTAAAAGCTGAAGCCAAGCCGGAACTCCGACGATAATCCCGATATCCCAATCTCTTGCTTTCGCCACAATCTGATCCAACTTGTCCCCCCAATTCCTGTTTCGGGCAATTTTTTTTCCCGGCTTGTAAAATCGCTGAAGCCAAATCGGAAGCTTGCTTGCAGTAATCCCGCTCAAATCACCTGAAAAATAAGTCCCATTAAACTCCAAATCTGTACTTCCACCCAACATCAGGATTCCTTTTGTAAAAAGTGAACCAGGCAAATCATATTTGGAAAGGCTCAAAATCTGCCGGACGCCAGTTCGACGGATGGCATTGGCCATAGATTTGGTAATCGGAATGTATTTGGAAGCGGCGCCCGAGGTCCCTGAACTTAGTGCAAAGTATTTGACGGCACCGGGCCAAGTGACGTTTTTCTTGCCGTCTTGCAGTTTTTTCCAAAACTCTTCATGAATTGAATTATAGTCATATATAGGAACCTGGGTTTTAAACAAGTCGTAGAACTGCTGGTTTCCATTCTTGAAACTCTTTAGGACTTTTTGAAATTCATACTTTTTCCCAATTTCAGTTCGCTCAGCCTTCAAAAGAAGCTTTTTGAGCTGATCCTTTTGAAGATCTATCGGACTGGAGTATTCCTGTTCCAAACTCTCACGGAGTCGAATGCCTTTTTTGAGCAAGTTGCTGAGTATTGCCATATCTTTGTTTTGGCCGTTGAAAAGAAAAATGAAAGTCTAAAAATAGAAAATGGATATCAAAGCCAATTTAGAAGTTGTTAAGAAATCATTTCCAAATCAAGACTGCAAACTTATCGCAGTCAGCAAAACCAAACCCCTAGCAGATCTCAAAGCTGCATATGATGCAGGAATTCGGGATTTTGGAGAAAACAAAGTTCAGGAAATCCAAGCCAAACAACCCGAGATGCCGGCAGATACGCGTTGGCATATGATCGGTCATCTACAAAGCAACAAAGTCAAATACATTGCTCCCTTTGTCCATTTGATCCATGGAGTCGATTCATTCAAGTTGCTTCAGGAAATCAATAAGCAGGGAAAAAAAATAGATCGATTAATTTCAGTTTTGATCCAAATGCACATTGCCGAGGAGGAAAGTAAATTCGGTTTTGATCGAGCGGAGCTGGACGAAATGCTGAATTCTAAAGAATTTGCTGAATTGACACATGTAAAGCTTATCGGACTGATGGGCATGGCAACTTTCACTGAAAATGAAGAACAGGTTCGAAAAGAATTCAAAGGATTGAAGCAGCTTTTCGAAGAACTAAAAGGTCGAAACCTACCGGATTTCGTTGATTTGCAGGAGATCTCCATGGGAATGAGTGGTGACTACAAAATCGCTCAGGAAGAAGGAAGCACAATGGTGAGGATCGGGTCGGCAATCTTTGGAAGCAGAAGTTGATTTTAAGATTTGAAGTTTGAGATTTGAAATTTCACCCTTCTCAAACCTAAAATAACCATTAACCAATTTCTCAATATCTAATCAACCATTAACCAATAACCTACTTCACTTGAAACCAACAACAATCATCCAAATAGCAGCAATCTTTGGCGCAATTGCCGTCGGAATAGGAGCTTTTGGAGCTCATGGACTGAAATCAATGCTCGAAGCTTCAGGCCGATTGGAAACTTTTGAAACTGCCGTCAAATACCATTTCTATCATTCTCTGGCTCTTTTTGGTTTAGGGCTATTGGCTTTTCTCAAGCCAAATTGGAAAAAGTTAGCTCTGAGTTTTTGGGGTTTTTCTTTGGGAATTTTGATTTTTTCCGGATCACTTTATGTGCTTTGCTTGACTGGAATCACTTGGTTGGGAGCGATTACACCCTTGGGTGGCGTGGCATTTATTTTGGGTTGGTTGGGCTTATTTTGGGGAGCAATAATCGCAAAGAAAAGTGAAGTTTAGCATGAGATATTCATTCCTTTTCGTTCTTCTTTTTGTTACTCATTTTGCCTTTTCTCAACTTTCCAGAGATCAATACATCAAACTTGAATCTGCACTTGGCGATCAAAGTTTTTTCAGCGGCCATTTAACTGGGTTTATGCTGTATGACTTGGATTCCCAGCGGGTTTTATTTGAGAAAAATTCCCAAATCCGATTAATACCTGCTTCAACAACAAAACTTTGGACACTTTTTGCAAGTATTCTGATCCTTCAGGACAGCACTCAGACACTCAGATATGTCACTTCTGGCGACACGATTAAGATTTGGGGAAGCGGGGATCCAAGTTGGAAATACAAGGATTTCAGGCAACCTGATTTTCAAAAATTGCTTTCCCCCTACTCCGTTGTTCAGTTCTCAGATGCCAATCAGGTTTCTCCCGGCTTTGGATATGGCTGGCAATGGGATGATTATTATTACGACTATTCCGCCGAGCGGAGTTCCTTTCCGATTTATGGAAATCTGGTAGAAGTGCGGAAAGTCGGGAATCAACCAACCGTTTTTCCCCTACTTTTTCAGTCGGCAATTCGAATGACTACCAAACCCATCAAAGAACTTGAGCGGGATTTTCACAGCAATTCGTTTTCCTATAATCCGGCTACATTTCTAGGGAGGGAAAAATATATTCCCTTTTTGACTTTGCCTGATTTATTTGTACAAATGGCAGCTGAGGAAACAGGAAAAAAATGGATTTATTCCGAAGAAAGACTTCCATCCGATCACCAAGTTTTTCGAGGTTCTCCGCTTTATCCTTTGCTGAAGGAAATGATGCTTGAAAGTGACAATTTCATCGCAGAGCAAATGCTTTTCATGATTTCTGATCGGCTTTTTCAAGAATTGGATACAGAGCGGGCGATTGAATATATTCTAAAAACACATCTTTCGGATCTTCCCGACCAACCCAAATGGGTTGATGGAAGCGGGCTAAGCCGTCATAATTTGGTCACGCCTCGCTCGATGATGACACTTTTTGATAAAATCTACCGAATCCTACCCGAAGATCAATTATATGATTTGCTGCCTACCGGAGGTAAAACAGGAACGCTCAAAAACAGCTACCAAGCGGCTACACCTTATATTTTTGCAAAAACAGGAACTATGGCCAATAATCACAGTCTGGTTGGATTGATAAAAACCAAAAGTGGAAAAGTGTACGGCCTCGCTTTCATGAATTCCAATTACCCCTATTCTGCTTC
>CAYTXN010000239.1:0-5405 GCA_964441195.1 uncultured Limnohabitans sp. | reverse complement strand
TTGAGCCAACCAGAAGGCAATTCGGTTTTGGTGAGGCGATCACTAAAGGAACTTCCAGAGCATTCGGAGTGGTAATCATCAATGCGAAGGCTTTGGGAAAAATGTTTACTGGTGAAGTTTCCGCCAAAAATGTAAGCGGTCCGATCGGTATGGCCAAGATTTATGGAGCTTCTTGGGATTGGGTAAAATTCTGGAGTATCACTGGTTTGATTTCCATGATTTTGGCCTTTATGAATTTATTGCCGATTCCAGCTTTAGATGGGGGACACGTAGTTTTCTTGCTTTATGAAATGGTCTCCGGACGTACCCCGTCTGACAAATTCCTTGAAAATGCTCAAAAAGTCGGTATGGTTATTTTGTTGGCTTTGATGGTCTTTGCGATCGGTAATGATATTCTGAAGTTGTTTTCATAAACTACCCGTTTCTAGCTTTAAAAAAGAATCCAGGTCAAGTGATCTGGATTTTTTTATTTGCTGGAAACCAGGTAATTAAAAATATAATTCATCCTGTTTACTCACCTTCTTTGCAAATTCAAACTAAGGTAGCTTCTTTGTATGAGTTTCGACCAGAAGTGGATTATAGATTTGGTTCATCATCGTGAGTTGACGCTTTTTACATTGAACATGCAATGAATCTATGCTTATAATCTCCAGGCTTTCTAAGGTTTTATTCTTTTTGATTTTTTTTGCCTCCTTTCAAGCTTTCGCACAAAATTCTATTTCCGTCCAAATTGAAGATTATGTCATTCTTCAAAACGGGAGAAGATTTGACGGAACTGTGTTGAGGAAATTGGGTCAGATGGATTTTGAAAAGATTGAGTTTCTCCGAAGGGGAGAAACAGAAATTTACTATCCAGGCGACATTCAATCCTTCGGTTTGGGGACTGGAGAGCTTTATAAAAGCATCTTACTGGAAGGAGTCGAATCCAAACAATTTGTTCAAATATTGGTGGATGGTCCCGTGGATTTAGCACGATACCGAGGCGTGTATTTTGCTGGAAATGAAGCTGATCTCAAGCGACTTGAAGAAAAAGCAAGCCCAGAAAAAAATAATCCTGTTCCTACTTCTTCACGCTACATTCCCTATATCTCCACGCTAAACACCTTGATGGCAGGTGATTGTCAAGGAAGAATTTATCCCTTGATTCAGCGAACCAAACTCCGAGAGGATGAACTGCTATGGCTGTTTACCCGGTACTATGAGTGTGAAAAAAGCGAAGCTGTATTTTTCACTGAACTCCAACCTCCATTTAGGATTTCACCGGTGGTGTTGATCAGTAGTTTCCAAACAGGGATCAAAAAAGATCAAGTGTATGGAGACCGAAAAGATGTTATTTCCTCTTCGATGATTCTTCAGGGGTATCTGGGACTCAAGCTTCATAGTTTTAGAAATTCGCCAAGATTCTCAATTGAATTCGGTGCGGCCTATGAGACCTCCAACTTGACATGGGAATCCCAATTGGAATCTGGTACGGGAAGTTTTACCGCTAAAGAGGACATAAACCTTTCATTTCTTTCTTTTCCCTTGTCTTTCAATTACATCCTAAAACAAAGTATGAATAAAGATTACTTCATTGGTCTAGGAACTGGCTATGGTTTTTCTACTTCTAACTCAGAATTTTCTATTCAGGATATTTTGTACAGAGGTTTTGACTACATGGTACTGGAGGAGGGCAGTTTTGTGAATGTGAAAAAAGGGGTGGTATACTTCCAAGGGCATGGTGGTATTCAATTCAAATTGAAATCCAAAAAGGAGCTATCTCTGATGGGGAGATTTAGATATATGCCAACCTATTACAACGTTGAGTTGTCAAATAACGAGGGGAGATATCACAAATTAGACTTGGGAATTGGACTAGGAATTCTTTTTTAGCATGAGAAAAACAATCAATTTTATCAGTTTGTCGATTTTTTGGATGCTAACGGCATGCGAAAAAGAAACTTTGGATCCCCGCACCAACCCTCGATTCAGTATGGCACTGATTCAGGAGATTTCTGCAAATGGAGTTCAATTCGGTGCGAATGTTTATGATTTTGGGGGAGAGGATATTTTGGAATATGGATTCGTATATACTGCAAATAGTGTAGCGCCCAATTTGAATACGGATGATTATGTTAGTGCTCAGGGTAGGCCCGAGGCCTATTTCGAATTGATGGCTAATCACTCGCTGACGCTGGGTAGGAAATATTATGTTTCCGCTTTTTTTCGAACTTCCAGCGGTTTAATTTTTTCTAAATCCATGGAATTTGTCAGTCAGGGATCGGATGGCTTCTTAGTCAAATCTGTAGAATGGCCGGAAATTATCTACAAAGACCAAAAACTTTTGGTCAAAGGAAGTCGCTTTAGCAGGCAAAAAGCCAATTACAAAATCAAATTGGGGATTTTCGATGTTTATCCTGAGGTATTGGATACCAACACGATCTCAATTGATCTTCCAGTGGGACTGCTGAGCCAAACCACTGGGCAAGACCTGGAAACCGTGCTTCAAATAGAAATAGGGGAAAAGCGCTACACCGAGAAACGCGTGCTGAGATTTCAAGAACCGATCTTTGAAACTCAAGCGATTCAGGCAATAGACTTTGACGAGGAGGTGATAATTAAGGGGGACTTTCTGGATTTGGGTCCAATTTCAATTAAAGTTAATAATCAAGTAATCAATGGGTTGTCTGCCACAAAAAATGAACTTCGATTTTTTCCATATAAAGGAACTGGACTAAAGCCTACTATGGCAGAGCCGGAAATCACCTTCAGCGTCCGAGGGAAAAGTTATCCTTTAGGGAAGGTTTTTCGGATCAATGGTCCTAAAATATCAGAAGAGAAGATTATACTCAGCAGGCAATCTCAAGTAATTCCGGCTGTGAATTTTAATCTTGGACAATTATCCGATATCGAATTCTATGATGAAGATGGTGAAGAAATCAACCTAGAGGTGATTGAAGCAAATACTTCTGGGATTACGGTAAATACTCTGTCGGGAATCTATCCTGGAAGAAATTTTAAGATGCAACTCAAAAGCTTTGGTATCCTATCCAATTTCGCGGAATTTGAAATAGCTAACCCTGTAGTAGTATTCAAAGCCAAAGTTCAACCTTACAAGTACACAAATGAGGATTTGGCCTTAGTCAAAAATGGAAATGCCTACATCCTCACGAAGCAAGGAATCATAGAAGAGACGTTGGACGGCCAATTTATGCAACGAAAAATCACGGATTTACCGGCCGATTTCAGTCAACGTTTTCAATATATCAAACAAGTTGTCGAAGGTGGTTTTGTAATTGGTGGAGGCGGAAATAGTAATTATCAGCCATTTTATGATTTGTATTATTTTTCTCTGGAAAAGCTACAATGGGAAAAATTACCCAACCTCCCAGCACCTTATACTTCATTCAAACTAGTCACCTCCAAAAATGGCTTTTTGGTTTTCGAAGAAGCAAAAGAATTGTTCGATGAGGTGGTAGGTGAGAAATGGACCTTGAATCTACAATCCAAAATTTGGGAGCGCCTTCCTACTACTGAAAACAGGTATTTTGTGACTCAGACTTTTCACTACAATGGGGAAACTTATCTTTATGGATTAAACTACACCGATCCCAGGAGGTCTATTTATCGAATGCGAGATGATTTCTCATGGGAATTGTATATTGATCTCCCTAATTCTAATAATTCGAACTTTGCAAATCCACTTGTTTTCGAAGGTAAATTTTATATCATTTCCAATGGGCCTTATTACATCACTGAAATTAACTTAGATACAAAGTCGTTTGGAGGGTATACCTATCCCTATTCCTTCTTTTATGGAAAAGTGCCTGTAGTTTATTCGGAAGGAATTTATTTGCTTTCTAGCGAAAACATTCAAGAGGATATCCGTTTGAACTTATTTTAAAAAGGATTTCCGGAATTCTTCTGCCAATTTGACCCAATCCCCTTTTGGCATTGACCTTGACTTTATAGGAGGAACCTTCGTATATAGAGGGTACTCCTTTTATTTTAGCTATTCTCTGACAGTTCGGCTGTCATTATGTCCATATGAACCAATTCTCAAATTCTTTATTTCAAAATCTTATGTCCGGTGATTATACCGGGGAGGGAGATCTCATTCAACTGATTACAGACGATGAAGAAGGTGATCCTGTAAATGAGTCTTACGATGAAGAAATTCCGATTCTTTCCGTTAGAAATACAGTCCTTTTCCCGGGGGTAATCATACCGATTACTGTTGGGAGACAGCGATCAATTCGACTTGTAAAAAAAGCCCACAAAGGCAGTAAAATGATCGGGGTTTGCGCTCAGATCAACCCAAATAATGATGATCCTGGATGGGAAGACATCTATCATGTAGGGACTTTGGCTAAAATCATCAAGATGATCGTGCTGCCTGATGGAAACACTACCATTATCATTCAAGGAAAAAAGCGCTTCAAAATCCGTGAACAGGTCACAGACGATCCATATTTCATGGCCAAAGTGGATTATTTGGATGAAACATTTCCGAAAAATTCCAGAAAAATCAAGGCACTAGAGGAATCTTTGAAAGATGCAGCCAGTAAGATTTTACACCTCAATCCTGAGATTCCCCGTGAAGCCCAAGTGGCTTTGGATAATATCGACAACACCCCTTTTCTCACGCATTTTCTTTCTTCCAACATCAATGCACCGGTCGAATCCAAGCAGCGCTTGATCGAGATTAATGACGGTGTGGAGCGCGCGACGCTTCTGTTGGAATACATGATGAAAGACATCCAAATGCTGGAGTTGAAGTCAGAAATCCATAAAAAAGTCCATACAGACATTGATCAGCAGCAGCGGGATTATTTCCTGCGTCAGCAGATGAAAGTACTTCAGGATGAACTTGGAGAAGATGGTCCTGAAAAGGAAGTTGAAGATCTCAGAGAACGAGGAGAACTGAAGCATTGGCCGGTTGAGGTCAAAAAGCACTTCGAAAAAGAATTGGACAAAATCTTGAGAATCAATCCAGCCGCTGCGGAATATCCCATTGCGCTCAATTATGCTGAGACTTTGGTAGATCTGCCTTGGAATGAGTTTACACTGGATAATTTTGACCTGAAGCATGCCAAAGCCACACTAGATGCAGACCATTTTGGTTTGGAAAAAGTGAAGGAGCGGATCATCGAATATCTGGCAGTACTGAAATTAAAAAATGACTTGAAAGGTCCTATTCTTTGCCTTTACGGCCCTCCGGGTGTGGGTAAAACTTCACTTGGAAAGTCTGTTGCTGCGGCCTTAGGAAGAAAATATATCCGAATGTCCCTTGGTGGGCTGCATGATGAAGCCGAGATCCGTGGACACCGTAAGACCTATGTCGGTGCGATGCCGGGCAAGATTATTCAGAATATGAAGAAGGTAAAAATCTCCAATCCGGTCTTTGTGCTGGATGAGATTGATAA
>CAYTXN010000238.1:0-5413 GCA_964441195.1 uncultured Limnohabitans sp. | reverse complement strand
GCTTCCATCACATCCATCAGCGTGACTCCATTTGCTTTCAGTGCTCCTGGGTCAATATCCACCTGATATTCTTTGACATATCCACCAACTGAGGCCACTTCTGAAACACCGGAAACTGATGTCAGTGAATACCGAACGTAGTAATCCTGTATGGTTCGAAGCTCGTGAAGATCCCAGCCACCAGCAGGATTCCCGTCAGGATCGCGGCCCTCAAGGGTATACCAATAAACCTGGCCTAAAGCTGTCGCATCCGGTCCGAGTTTGGGTTGAACGTTTTCAGGTAAAAGGCCTGCAGGGAGGGAATTAAGTTTTTCGAGAACTCGAGATCGACTCCAGTAGAATTCAATATCTTCTTCGAAAATGATGTAGATACTTGAAAAACCGAATGCCGAACTAGAGCGCACGCTTTTTACTCCGGGTAAACCCAAAAGTGAAGTAGTGAGCGGATAGGTGATTTGATCCTCCACGTCTTGAGGAGATCGGCCCATCCATTCGGTGAAGACGATCTGTTGGTTTTCCCCGATATCAGGAATAGCGTCAACAGGAACAGGATCTCTTGGAAGAAAACTTACATCCCAGTTGAAAGGTGCTGTCACAATTCCCCAACCTATAATTAACAGTAGGAAAAGAACTGTAACCAGCTTATTTTCAAGGAAATAATTGATGATTTTGTTTAACATAAATCGAAGGTTAAATGCGGAAAATGAACCCCAAAGCCGATTTGGCTTGGATCAAATGCATGCAGACAGGAGGCCTGCTAACCTTGGATTTAGATTAAGAATGTTTCATACAGAACATGTAAGTCCTGCGTGGGAGGGGGAGGAAGGTAATTGGAGGCTTCCCGGATTTCGTTGGAATTAAGGTCAGATCCAAAAACGAAAACCTGAACCAGTGCAACGGCAAAGTTGAGGTCGATTTTAATGTCCAGCTTTTTAAGTTGAACTTCATCATCCACCTGAAGATGTTCCGTGATATTTTCGCAGCAGGAATTGGAGTCTTGCTCGTTGTCTGCTTCATTTTCACTGTGATCCATTGGCATAGTCATGCCGCAGTTCAAGTGTTTTTGGCTAAAACCAATTTCTGACTTCATCGCATGTCCCATGCAAAAGTGCGTAGTCTTCGCCAACCCAACGGTGGAAAAGAGAACGAAAAGAGCAAGCGATATGGAAATCAGGGATTTCATTGAGTCAAAAGTAAGGAATTATTCTTGGGTATAGTTTGAGTTTAATAAGTTATGTTTAAATCAATAGTGACTTAACCTTCAATAAATCAATTTATTGACAAATTAGAATGCCATTTTTTTAGAATTTAATTCAATATTAAAGCTAATGGTTGCACCTAAAGCATCAAAAACCTTTATTATAGTTTCAAACCTTGCGTTTTTAATTCCATTTTCGATTTTAGAAATTTGGGCCTTTTGGACACCAACTAATTCACCCAGCTGCTCCTGAGTTAGGTTTCTCTCTTTTCGTGCTTGTTTAATTGCATTCCCAAGAAGGTCAATTCGAAGTTCATTTTCAAAGCTATCCCTTTTCGGAGTACCTGCCTCACCGATATGTTTATCTATCAATGAATCAAGAGAAACAGTTTTGAATTTATCTGTCATGTTTTTTTTTGTTTTCTAGGTATTGTTTACGAATCTCTTCTGCTTTTTGTATCTCTTTTTGCGGAGTTTTTTGAGTTTTCTTTTTCAGGCCATGGGTGGAAATCACCAGCGTTTTTTGATCGGAGGATTTATCCCAAAAGGCAAATAATCTAAATGAGTTGCCATTGTATAAAGTTCTAAATTCCCAGATATGGTCAGTTAGTTTTTTAAATAGCTCATGATCAACGATGTACTGTGACTTTTTTAAATTATAGAGTATTTTATCTCTGGATTTTTCATCAAGGGTATCAAGAAAATTCGCTGCCTCAGAAAGAAACTCTATTTCAAATCTCGATTCACCTAACATGAATTAAAAGTAAATATTTCCTTTTTGGGAAACAATCCTTATTTCAATTCTGCAATGAATCCAGCTTTCAACACTGCCTTTTTGATAGCTTCTGGTTCCAGATTCTCTGTGTTTACAGTGAGTGTGCGCTCAGGATCTTGAAGGTCTACGTTCCACGATTCGATTTCGTTTTGCTCATCAAGCTTTGGAGTCACCTTGGCTAGGCAGTTTGTGCACTGGATGTTGGTTTTGAATTTTAGAGTTTTCATTTTTTTAATTGTTAGATAAAATATTAGACACAAGAAATTAGAAGCAAGATATTAGATACAAGAGTCAAGACTTTAGTAGAAGACGACTAGGATTAGGTTATTCCGATTGGGATTAATTTTCAGCTCGTAAATCGTATTTCGTAAATCGTACTTCGTAAATTCATTAGACATAAGATATTAGATACAAGAAATAAGACTGTTCAAAGAAGCATCAATTGATTTTGTTCGATTGAGGTTCATTATTGCCTCGTAAATCGTACTTCGTAAATCGTACTTTAATTAATCATATTTCATAAATCTCAAAGTTTCCTTGTTTTCAATCTCAAGCTATTTAGCACTACAGAAACCGAGCTGAAAGCCATTGCAGCTCCGGCGATCATTGGATCCAGGAGAAATCCATTGATTAGATAAAGTATCCCAGCTGCTATCGGAATTCCGATCACATTATAGATAAAGGCCCAGAAGAGATTTTGCTTTACGCCATTGACTGTCAGATGAGAGAGCCGGAATGCTTGAGGGATTTTTTCCAAATCTGAAGTAATCAAAGTGATTTTGGCGACATCCATAGCAATATCCGAACCGTGACCCATTGCGATGCTCACATCTGCTTGTGCCAAAGCCTCAGAATCGTTGATTCCATCACCAACCATTGCGACGATCTTACCTTTTTCCTGCAGATTCTTCACAAATTGTGATTTGTCAGAAGGCATCACCTCGGACCTGAAATCAAGGATTCCAACTTCTTTGGCCACAGCAGTGGCAGTTTGATGATTGTCCCCCGTTAGCATAAATACTTCAATGCCTGACTTCTGAAGTTTTTGGATGGCGGATTTTGAACTAGCCTTGATTTTATCTTGAATTCCCAAAATCGCCAAGGCCTGGTGTTCATTTGCAAACCAAATTACAGTTTGAGCTTCTTCACTCCAGTTTTTGTCTTGAATTTCCAGATCCTTAGGAATGTCAATTTTGTTCTCTTTCAAGAGGTTTGCATTTCCGGCGAAATAGGTTTTGCCTTCAACTTTTCCTTTCACACCTCGTGCAGTAATACTTTCAAAATCCTGGAGATCGACCGATTCAATCTCTTTTTCCCTTAGGTATTTCACAACCGCTTCTGCCAAAGGATGCTCGGATTTACTTTCCAATGTTTTTAGAATTTGTAAGTAGTGAGTAGTAAGCTGTAAGTCGTAACTCTCATCACCACTCACTACTAACTCTTTACTATTTACTTCCTGATTACCTCCAACTGCCCACTGAATATTGGTAACAGTCGGTTTTCCTTCGGTAATGGTTCCAGTTTTGTCCAGAATGATCGCATTGACCTTATGTCCCAATTCAAGACTTTCTGCATCCCGAATTAAAATCTGATTTTCAGCACCTTTACCAACGCCTACCATGATTGCAGTTGGAGTAGCTAAACCCAAAGCACAAGGACAAGCGATTACCAAGACAGAGACTGAAGCAAGCAGGGCGTGTGAAAAAGCATTTTCACCTCCAAAGGCCATCCAAATTCCAAATGTCAAAATTGCGATCACGATGACCACAGGAACGAAAATTCCCGCAATTTTATCCACCAATTTTTGAACTGGAGCTTTGCTGCCTTGCGCTTCTTGCACTCGATTAATAATCTGAGAAAGTAGGGTAGATGCCCCCACTTTTTCAGCCTCAATCTGAAGACTTCCTTTTTGATTAATTGTCCCTGCAAATACCTTGTCCTCAGCTTTTTTGTCCACTGGCACAGGTTCCCCGCTGATCATACTTTCATCGATGAAGGAGGATCCTTCGAGTACCTTTCCATCCACTGGGATTTTTTCTCCCGGTTTGATCAAAATTCGATCACCAAGGACCACATCTTCGATTTTAATTTCTTCGGGCTTTCCATCTCGGATAAGCGTAAGAGTTTTGGGTTGAAGCCCCATGAGCTTTCTTAGTGCTGTGCCCGTGCTGGATTTTGCCCGCTCTTCCAGAAGTTTTCCGAAGGAAATAAAGACGATAATCACTGTCGCCGCTTCATAATAAACGTGCGGATGAATGCCTTGACTATGCCAGAATTCCGGGAACACCGTATTGAAAAAAGAGAAAATAAAGGCAATTCCTGTACTTAAGGCCACCAAGGTATCCATATTGGCCTTTCGATTTCGAGCTTGTTTCCAGGCATTTATGTAAAAGTGGTGACCAAAGTAAAACAGCACAGGAATGGACAAAATCAGACTAATCCATCTGCCCGGTTCCCATTCCATAAAGAACATGCCCAAAATAAATACCGGTAAAGTCAAAAGCGCGGCACCGATTGTTTGTTTTTTGACTTCTGAATATTTTTTCTGTTGCTCTTCCTGTACCGAATCGCTGACTGCACGGTCACTGATGATCAGACCATAGCCGATTTCTTCCAAAGCGGAATTCAATGATTCAGGTGTTGTATTTTCTGAGAATTCAACTTGAACTGTATTGGTAGCGAAATTGACTGCTGCGGAATTAACACCATCTGTATGTTGAAGGATAGTTTCCACACTGGAAGCACATGCCGCACAGGTCATTCCCGTGACTGGAAAAGTTCGTTTTTGAGTTTTAGATGTTGAGATTTCCATGGTTCAAATTTCGTTAGGACAAGCCTACTTTGTGTTACGAAGTTTTGTGAGAGATTTATAAGATTTTGAAATAAGAAAGAGGAATTCTAATTAAAATAAGCTCTCACACTTATAAGGCCTAAAATATTTTTTATCAAAAACTGAGACTCTGTTTTTTTCATAGTGGAAAAAAAGTACTTCGAATAGGTTTTAATTGATCATATAGTCAAGAGGTATTCACAGCAAAAAAATATTTCGAAATCAGTTCTAAGCCTATTGTAAATGTTGGTACTACTGCATAGTTTCCATAAGAAATTTTAACCAATCAACCTTATGAGAAAAATTTATTCGGTCTTGTCCTTCTCTGCATTATTGGGAATGGCAGCCTCCTGTGGCGACATCATTGAGAATGATGTGGCATTGACAAACTCTGTTGAGCGAGTGCTTGATGAGCAATTTGTACCTGGTCAACTTATAATCAAGTACAAAACTTCAAACCATGGTTCCAGACTTTCGCAAGATGTTCTGAACTTGATCCAAGCGACTGTTGTAGAAGAAATTCGCACGGGTGCGATCGAAATGGCAAATGCTCGCAAAGGCGGTCAAAGTGGTGATATCCTTCTTGTAGAATCCAAAATTGGAACGATGG
>CAYTXN010000237.1:2665-5439 GCA_964441195.1 uncultured Limnohabitans sp. | reverse complement strand
CTTCATTCAGCGATCAACGAAACCCGTTCTCGATTGATGCCTATCAACGATTCCAATCCGGTTGAAGAATTAGCCGAAGCGCTGAAGTATTGGTACCAAAAGACCAAGCGCAAAGTAACCTATGAATATGTAATTTGGGACGGAATCAACGACGATGAAAAGCACGTGCGTGCCCTTGCAAAATTCTGTAAAATCATTCCATCCAAGGTAAATCTAATCCAATACAATCCAATCGATGAGGGCGAATTCCGACAGGCAAAGCAAGAGGCAGTGGATATGTATGTTCGGATTTTAGAGCAAAACGGAATCATTGCTAAAGTCCGAAAATCCCGAGGTCAAGATATCGATGCTGCTTGTGGGCAGCTGGCAAATAAAAATGAAGTTGCCCAGTTGTCAAGTATTTAAGAAATTTTTACTTGTTTTTAAAACAATTGATAGTTTTATTACTTTCGTTTTTAATAACCAACTATTCTACCCATGAAGACCCTTTTTTCAATGCTGCTTCTTGCAGTATCGTTTCTTTTTACATTCCCAATTCAAGCGCAAGAAACACTACCTGAAAAAATCCAAAGTTATTTTCAGAGAATTCAGAAGGAATTTCCAACTGAAAAGACCTATCTACATCTCGACAAACGGACCTACACACTGGGAGATGATGTTTGGTTTAGCGCTTATTTGCTTGCGGGAAGTAGTCAAATTCCCTCTCCACTTAGTCGAACACTTTATGTGGATATTTTTGACGGTTCGGGACTTTTGCTCGAGCAGCGTAAAGTCAGAATTGAAGATGGTTTTGGAGCTGGAGATTTCAAAATTCCTCGCTTTGGCAAAACAGGGACCTATCAGATCAAAGCTTACACCGCTTGGATGCGGAATTTTGGAGAGGATTACTTCTTGACCAGTTCATTCGTCGTGGTTGACGGAGCGGGTGGGTCATTTTTGCCTAAAGTCAACTTTACAGAAATTACTTCTTCAGGTGGACAGGTACGGTATCAAGTCGAAATCGATGCTGTTTCAAATACAGGGAATCCGCTTGCAAATCAAACTTTGGAACTTCGGGCGCTAGCAGGGGACCAGGAATTGCACAAACAATCGCTGGCGCTAAATGCTCAAGGACAGGCTTCTTTTTCTTTTTCTATCCCTGAAAAAGCTAATCCAAGCCAGAGTCTTGAACTGATTTATTTAGAAAACGGAGACTATCCAGTTACGCAGACTATCCGACTACCTTATGCATTGAATTTGGCGGATATTCAGTTTTTACCAGAGGGTGGGCATTGGGTTATTGGGAAAAAGTCAAATTTAGCCTTTCGAGCAATTGATCCTGATGGAAAACCAGTTGAAATCCAAGGCGAAGTCGAGGGACAAAATTTTACCACTCGATTTGGTGGAATGGGAAAAGTGGAATTGACGCCCACTAAAGCTGATTATTCAGCAAATATCACTAATCCGAAAACTGGAGAAAATCGAACAATTCCCCTCCCAAAAGCTGATTCTGCTGGACTAGTCGTACAGGTGGTAAATAATCCCAGTGCGGCTTATATCACAGTTTTTGTTCAGGGCGAATATGAACCCAATTCACTTTTGCTGGTGTCTCAGACTCGAGGCGTGATCAATTACATGATTCAGGGTGCTTTGGCAAATGGGGTTTGGGGAGTCAGAATTCCAAAAGAAAATTTGATTTCAGGTATCAATCATATTACAGTTTTGAGTTCTGAAGGTAAACCATTACTAGAACGATTAATTTTTGTGCAAAAAGATGATTTCCTAAATCTCAAACTCACTAATTCTGGTTCCCTCAATCCTCGAGGAAAAATCGCTTTAAATCTTTCAAGCTCCTTCCAAAATCAACCCATTCAAGGCTCGTTTTCTATGGCTGTCAGTGATGCAGATCAAGTAAGTGACGAATCCAACGAATTTGGAACTATCTTTTCCTCCTTACTTTTGACTTCAGATCTTCGCGGAAAAATTTATCAGCCTGGTTATTATTTCAAAGATCAGGAAGCTGAAACCATGGAGCTCCTTGATTTGGTCATGTTGACTCATGGGTGGAGAAGATTTACCTGGGACGATGTGATGATCAGTAAACTTCCTGAGATCACCAATTTCATCGAGCGAGGGATCAATATCGAGGGACAAATCACCGAACAGCAAGAAACCAGAAGAGGACTTGCTGGGGGAAAAGTCAGTGCTATTTTGGGTGAGGGTGCAGAAATTGTCGCCTCAGAATATGGTCCAAATGGTAGATTTATCATTACCGAGCTTGATTATCAAGATTCAGTAACTGTTACGATAACTGCCGAGGACAATCGGGTTAAGAACTTCGTTGATGTAAGTATTGTCAAGCCTGAGGCAGTTTTCACAGAAATCAACGGAACTTATCCAAATCAAATTATCTGGCCAGCGGCATTGGCTGCGACTTTTGAAGCAAGAAATTTGCTTCAGCAGCTCAACGAAGATCAGGATATACTAGATCTGGAAGGTGTCACGATAGAAGCACAGACTATTCAAAAAGAAGATGAAGAAGTCAGGAAAATCTATGGTACAGGAGATGTAACGATCAATCCGGATAAAATTCCCGGGAATGTGGCTTTCACCAATGTTTTCCAACTGATTCAGGGAAGAGTTTCGGGGGTTCAGGTATTTGTATCAGGACTTGATGTCTCGGTCTTGATCAGAGGTGCAGGCTCGGTGAATGCAGGAACGGGCCCTCTTTACCTACTGGATAACTTCCCAGTAGATGCGGCGACCTTACTTCAAGTTAATCCAAGAGATGTGTC
>CAYTXN010000237.1:0-2565 GCA_964441195.1 uncultured Limnohabitans sp. | reverse complement strand
GCTGTCAAAGTCATCCAATAGACACTTGCAAAGCTCAGCAAAGCCTTTTACCTTATTCCAAAAAATTATAAACAGATGAAATCGAGCATGATCCAAAGCGACACACAGAGGAATGCCCCGAGCTATCGGGGAATGCATGCGAGATTCCATGTGGCCTTTAAAAAACAAATTATAAACACATGAAAAAGGCTTTGCTGTTCTTACTATTTGTGGGCACTTTCTCAATGCAAGCTAGGGCACAGGAGCAGGGTGATTCCAGAATTCATGCCTTGGGGACTTATAACTTAAGGTTTGGAGAATTCGGGGCAGGAGCTGGCGCAGAATTCTTTTTTATGGACAAGTTTGCCGTGATGCCAAGCTTCGTAAAGTATTTTCCACGAATTGGAAATACAAGCAATTTTAGTTTTGACCTTCGCTATTATGTGACAGAGGGGCCCTCACAACTCTATTTTATGGCTGGATATAGCCAGACTTTTCAAAATAACCAACCAGGTCAACCTGGCACCAGGCAAAACTATGTTGGTGCAAATGTGGGTGTTGGTGCCTATATCATTTTGACAGAATGGGTCGGTTTGAGTACCGAATTTAGATTCCAAAGTCAGTTTAGACAGGAATCTGGGTTCAGGGTTGGATTTGCTTTTCCGCTATAAAGAGAATATCAAAAAAAGTTAATTACGCTGAACATATGAGCTTGAGACAGCTGAAAACTGCTGAAGTTTTACTTTTTACTGAACTCAAATAGTTTTCGCTTTTCTTCTTTGCTTAGCGCATCGTATCCTTTTTCGGCAATTTTGTCTAAGATCATATCGATTTCCTCCTGAGTCGCTTCTTGTGATTTTGCGATTGAGCTAGGATTTGATTTAGAAGAAAAGCTGCCAAAGCCGCCATTGCTGGATGTTTTAGCTTTGCGATAAGTGACTTTTACTTTGCTTCGGCGACTAATTAGGTTTTCGAAGAAAATCCCAACTTTCTGTACTGGCACTCCCCAATCATTCCCTTTGCGTAGCTGAGTGACATATAAATAGCCCAGCATGGCTCCGCCTAAATGAGCAATTTCTCCGCCAGCATTTGCACCAATTGAGTTGGCAAAGGATAGAATCACATAAAACGCAGCGATGTAGACAATCTTCACCGGACCGATGATCAACAAGTGAAAAGTGGTATGTGGCGTCAATGTCGCTGCCCCCACCACAATGGCAAAGACCCCTGCACTCGCTCCTAACATCAAGGAGCTTTGTACTGATTCGCTGAAGTAGGGAGCAAGATTGTAAATCAATACATAGAATAACCCACCGAAAATTCCACCAAGGATATACAAGTTGGCGAGCTTTCGACTTCCCAAATACTGATGGATCAGCAATCCAAACCAGTACAAAAAGAGCATATTGAAAATGATGTGAAAAAATCCTTCATGAAGAAACATGTAGGTGAAAATAGACCACGGCTGTGTCGCAAGTTTTGGGAGAAAAGCGGGCATCATCAATTGGCTTAAAGCAGCTTGATAGACCTCCCCATATCCACTGATGGTCAAAAACACACGAATTACCAGCAATCCAAAAAACACCAAAACATTGACCGCAATCAGCTTGTAAAGGCTGTTGTCACTATGCCTGAAGGCATTCTTTAAATTATCCCAAAAACCACCGTACATATCAATAGAAACTTTTTCTGTCCTTTTTCCAATAATAAACTAAAACTGCACCGATGACCAATCCACTCAAATGCGCAAAATGCGCCACGTTATCGGTAGGGCTGTTAACGAATACGTTATAAATCGTGTAGAGGGCATAGACGCCGACCAAATATTTTGCTTTTACAGGCATCGGTGGAAAAAGCAAGAATAGCTGGGTGTTTGGGAAAAGCATCGCAAAGGCAACCAAAATCCCAAAAAGAGCACCAGATGCACCGACCATTGGTTGATTGGATCGAAGTCTTAAAATTGCTTGAAGTGTTTTCTCTGCCCGCTCGATATACATTGGATCATCAGGGCTTCGGCTGTAATCTCCTACAAAATCAAAAACCTCTGGAGAGAAATACCCACGATTTTCCAAAACTAATCTATTGAAATACTCTGGGTCTGGATTACTTTCAAAGGTTAGCACTTTGTCTTCCATCTTTTTATATTCATACATGGAATAACCGGAATACAGAACTCCCGCTCCAATACCACATACCATCCAAAGGATAAATAATTTCTTCGGCCCCAAAAACTGCTCGAGAAGCGGACCAAAAATCAATAACCCAAACATGTTGCTGAATAAATGCCAAAAATCGGCATGCATAAACATGTAAGTAAGGAATTGGAATGGCTTAAAATAAGTACTTTGAATAAAATAAAGCGCAAACCATTCATTCAAAACGGGAAATACAAAATTAGCGACCACAAAAACGACGATGTTGATCAACAGGAGATTTTGTACAACTGGGGTAATATTTCTAAACATGCTATTTTCCGAAGAAGGAGTGAATGTTATTTAAATCCAATTTCACGAAAGTTTTGTTCCCAGCGGGAGAATAATTTGGATTTTGACTGGCAAAAAGCTGACCAACGAGGGTTTCCATTTC
>CAYTXN010000236.1:0-5459 GCA_964441195.1 uncultured Limnohabitans sp. | reverse complement strand
CCCATTTTCTTTGCAGCACATCAGGAGACTGATTTATAAAGAAGAGGCGAGAGAATAGGCTCGATGACCCTCTGGCAACCATCCCAAAATCGGTGAAAGGTGCCAATTCCTACCCTCAGCGGGAACTATAAATTGGCGTAATCACTACTGCCTCAATTCTGGTTCGAATTCTGTCTTTGGGAAAATTCTTTTTCAGTCCGAAGAAATTTTATCAGCATTCAAACCGATCAAACCATGTCCCATTTCGAAACCGATTCGATCCGAATCCAGCAGCGTTCAAACCAAAAGGAACATTCCTCCCCTATTTACCTGACTTCCAGCTTTACTTTTGATTCAGCGGAAGAAGCGAGAGCGATGTTTGCGGATGAAATCCCCGGAAACATCTACTCTCGCTACGCAAATCCCAATTCATCAGATCTGATTGAAAAAGTTTGCATAGCGGAAGGAACTGAAGATGGAATCGCAACTGCTTCGGGCATGGCTGCCATGTTTGGAAGTATCGCCTCATTGCTTCAGCAGGGTGATCATATTTTGGCCTCCCGATCACTTTTTGGTTCAACTCATCAGCTTTTGACAAGGGTATTTCCAAAATGGGGGATTTCGTCGACCTATGGCGACATTTCAGATTTTGAAAATTGGGAAAAATTAGTCCGGCCAAATACCAAAATGCTTTTCATTGAGACGCCTTCCAACCCTGGATTGGAAATCATCGACTTGGAGTGGGCTGGTAAATTCGCAGCAGCACATAATCTCATTCTCGTAGTAGACAATTGCTTTGCAACTCCCTATCTCCAGCAGCCTGCAAAATGGGGCGCACATATTGTCACTCACAGTGCTACTAAATATATTGATGGGCAAGGTCGTGTCTTGGGAGGATTGATACTTGGCTCAAAAGAATTGATGAAAGAGGTGCAGTTTTTTGCAAGACATACCGGACCATCAATCTCTCCATTCAATGCCTGGATTTTGGCAAAAAGTATGGAAACGCTTGCTGTTCGAATGGATCGTCACTGCGAAAATGCAATGAAAGTGGCTGAATATTTCGAAGGAAATTCAGAACTAGAAGCTGTGAAATACCCATTTCTTAAGTCCCATCCTCAGCACAATCTCGCGCTGAAACAAATGAAAGCCGGTGGAGGAATCATTACCCTGACGCTCAAAGGTGGTGTGGCTAGGGCTCAGCGGTTCATTGATCAACTTCAGATGATTTCAGTCACAGCCAATTTGGGAGACAGTAGAAGCATCATCACACATCCTGCTTCCACTACCCATAGCAAACTTTCCGCTGAGGAAAGGGCACGTGTGGGGATCGCCGATGGATTGATCAGGCTTTCAGTGGGTTTGGAGCATTATGATGATGTAATAAAAGATGTGGAGCGAGCGATTGAAAAGTCGAAGTAAGCATTTGATTAGGAATCAGTTTAGCACAAAATAATCCTTCTATAAACAAGAAAGGCCTCGTATTTGAGGCCTTTCTTGTTTTTTACCAAGTTGTATGCTTGAGCTTAGGAAAGGCTCGAATCACATCACTCAAACTTAACTGTCCAACCAAATGCCCGTCCTTTAATACAGGAAAACGTCGAATCTTATGTTCTAAAAATTTCTGAGCTGCATCAAAAAGAGACATTCCAGGATTCAGTGAAATTACATTTTTGCTCATGTGCTCTTTAACTTTTGCAGGAAATCTGACGGTATTGCTGTATTTACCCTTTATGATTTCAGCAAGGCAATCTACTTCGGAAATAATTCCAACTAGGCTGCCAGATGCATCCAGAACAGGAGCACCTGAGATTTTCCGCTTCGCTAGCACGTCCAAAACCTGATCTATCGTATCTTCTTCGCGAAAAGTAACTAAGTTCGTACTCATGTGATCTTTGACTAAAATCTGCTGAATTGGGGCCTTGGGTTCGATCTCGCGAACCCCTTGAAAACTTTTTACCATAGCTCGTTGATTTAAGGAAGAACAATAAGATACTGATTATTCAGTAAATAAGAAATTAAAAAAGGACTATTATTTATTCGGCAAACTTTTATTCTTAAATAACAGACATTCTTAATCAATTATTTCTTTATGTTATTTAAAATAATAAAAGGACTCCAGTTTGCAGACGGAGCTTTGTACAGATCATCAAAAGCAAATGTACCTATTACCAGATCTTGATCTCCATCTCCGTCCAGATCGCCCTGAGTGATGGTACGCCAATTAAAGCCTGGTGAATTTTCAAGAATATATGGCTCAAAATCCTTATCCTTATTCTGCTTGAAATAGATCAAATCCTGTTTAGGGGATTCATTTCGGTCCGGAAAGAAAGCGATTACAAACAAGTCCATAGTACCATCCTGGTCAAAATCTCCGATCTCCAAACCACTTGCTCCGTGAATGGGATAGAACCAAGCTTCCTCAAACCTCCCTTTTCCATCATTTTCAAAAATCCTTACCCCATGATAGTTTTTTAAAATCTGGGATTGATCTGCATTATCTCCATTGACCAAAACCAGATCCGGAAATCCATCGCCATTCATATCTTCATATCGAAAATCACTCGATCCGAATGCGGGTTGGAAACCTAACAACATTTTTTCTCTAAATACTCCTGAGCCCTGATTCTCAAAAAGTATTATTGACTCCTTTGCCTGAGTCATCAGGGCCAAAATATCCATGTCACCATCTTGGTCAAAATCGACAGCAATCGTCCTTCGAGCACCAGGGTCTTTTTTCAAAATTATCTCTTCAAAACCTGTCGGACTGGATAAGTATAGACTTAGCTTGCCGAGGTGATTACCAAAATGACAAATCACCTGATCCTCTACCCCGTCTCCATTAAAATCTGAAAATTCCACATGAACTGGACGCATTAATTGGCCCTGTACAGTAACTGCTTGCCAAGCTTGTCCCGTTTTGGAATATGTGTCTAAGGTTCCAATAGAATCATTTGCTGGGTCCATCAGGCCCATAGAAAGAAGGTTAAAGGTATTACCTGATCTAAAAGCAATCTCTATCGGTGCAACTGGTGTAGGAATTGAGTCTAGTTGTTCAAACCCATTCTTCGGATTCAAAACAAAAAGCGAACGAAAACGGTGACCCAGATAAAGATTTCCAGTTTGAGGATTCACACGCACCATGGTCGTGAGATTTGGCCTGACAAATGGAAAATCTGGAATTACTAACTCAAAACCTGGGATTCCTTTTCTAGGAGCTAATTTTTCAGCTTGTGGAAGTGGTTTTTCAGGAGCATTTTCCACATAATAGGCCAAAAGCTTTTTCCAGTTCTCTCGGGAAATGAGCTGGGTTTTGGAATAAATCCCTTCTGGAACACCTTCATCTCCGGGAAGAGCCGTCCCAAAATCCTCTTCCAAGTACAAACCCATCCGTTTACGCATATCAGGCATCACCTTGGTCTCCCAAGTGACTTTGTCCAATACATCTGGTTCTGGCTTGATATGGCAGGCTGCACAGTATCCATTTGCCAATTGCTCACCTGTCAAGTTTAAATCAGATTGTGCCAATTGCTGCAAACTCGGTGGTGGCTGCTTTCGCTCGGAAATCGGCCCACAACTCCAACATATCAACCCAACCACCCAGAATAACTTCCGCATTTTTACTTATAAAACTGATTTAAATTCATTGACAACTGCCGGATCTACTCCAAAATGCTTTGAAAAATCTAAGGGGATGGATGAAAACGACAACCCTTTATTAACAAATTCATTCGATGAGGGTTTGGCTACTTTGCAAGAGGCATGAACTTCCCTAAAATATCTGCTTTGGTTAAGAATTGGCACATGTTCGGGCTTGGTTCCTCCGCCTGGCATAATGATGATTTGGTCTTTCGCTTTTTCCAAGAGTTCTAAAATAACAGGAAGCCCTTCGGTCAGGGTGTTTTTTCCACCAGAAGTCAAGATTCGTTGAAATCCCAGATGTATAATTTTTTTCAAAGAATCATCCAAATCTGAAGACGCATCAAAAGCGCGGTGAAATGTGCAGGGTTTATCGCCTGCTGCTCGAAGTAGCATTTCACAGGCAGCTTCATCCACTCTCCCTTTTTCATCCAAAACCCCAAAAACAAATCCATCTGCTCCAAATTCAGTCAGCAGTTTAATGTCTTGTTTCATGACGATTTGTTCTTTTTGAGAGTACACAAAATCACCCCCTCTTGGCCTTATCATCACAAATACCGGAATGTCTACCTCACTTTTTAGAAAACGTAGCATTCCTGCACTTGGTGTTTCACCTCCCTCAGGAAAGTTGGCGCAGAGCTCCAGTCGGTCTATGCCAAACTGTGCGGCTTCCAAGGCAGCCTGAAGATTGAAAACCGGGGCCTCGAGTAATATTCTATCCATGACTTAAAAGTGGCTTTTTGAATCAATCAACACATTGCCAGAAGTGGTGGCTTTGGCAAAATTAAAACCAGGATGAACTGCAAATGCACCAGTTTCTCCATCCTTGTTTATAGCTAAAAATCCAGCTTGAATGTCTTGAATATTCTTGCTCTTGGTGACCAATCTTCTGACTGCCTCTTCACAGGCTTGCTGGGGAGATCTTCCCTGACGCATCAATTCTACAATCAAAAAGCTCCCACAAATTCGAATGATTGTTTCACCCAATCCTGTAGCAGTAGCGGCTCCAACTTCATCATCCACATAAAGGCCCGCTCCGATGATAGGGCTGTCGCCTACCCTCCCGTGCATTTTGTAAGCAAGTCCACTCGTTGTACAGCTACCTGCTAGTTTACCATTTGAATCGATCCCAATCATCCCGATGGTATCGTGATTTTCAATATTGATGATAGGCTTGTATTGGCTGGTGACTTTCCATTTGTCGTATTCGATTTGAGCTTTTGGGCTGAGTACTTCTTCTTCCAATGGAAATCCTTGAGCAATTGCAAACTGTCTTGCTCCTTCCCCAGCCAGCATGACATGAGGTGTTTTTTCCATCACTGCCCTAGCCAAAGAAATTGGATGCTTGATCTGTCGCACAAACGCAACTGAGCCACAAGCTCCGTCTCCGGTCATGATCGAGGCATCCAAGGTGGTGATTCCTTCCCGATCAGGTAAGCCCTGAAGTCCTACTGAAAGATTGTCCATATCGAGTTCGGTATCTCGTACTCCGGCTTCGACTGCGTCTATGATGCTGTTAGTTTCTTTGAGTTTAGCCCAGGCGGCGGCATTAGCTGGAACTCCATGATTCCAGGTTGATAAGATTAATGGTTTTTTTCCAATTACAGGTTTTTGTGCTTTCAATAGTGAAAAAGCCGATACTGAGCCGGGTAAAAATAAAGCAGATCCGGCCAAGGATTGCTTGATAAACTTTCTTCTTTGAGACATTGAGACTATTTTAGGAACTGAAATTGAAATTATCAATTTTGACCCAATTCCTCCAGCCATCTGTCTAAATACTGAAAAACAAATCCCATGCGACCCTATATCCTGAAAGAAGCAACTTGGAAAGACCTCAAAAC
>CAYTXN010000235.1:0-5507 GCA_964441195.1 uncultured Limnohabitans sp. | reverse complement strand
TTATTTTTTTTCTTTTTCGGGCTGCTGCCAGATCTCTCAAATTGCTCAGAAAATAAAAATCCGGAGGGCTTTTTTACGGGATAATTGAAAAACCAATCCCTTTTTCCCACTTGTAAATTAGAACTCAATCCTCAAAAAGAGAATCCATTTCGGGCTAGGCTCACTTTATCATTTTTCAAAAGACATTTGGTTTAGCCTTATTTTTCAATCAGTTCCCTCAAATAAAACCAATCATTTTAGTGTATATTTAAAATAATGGATAGGGAATGACTGACACCGGATCATTTTTTATTTAATGAAAGCGCCTTAAATCTGAATTGATGCAGGGCTTATGGAGATTATTCCTTTGCCGGTGATTATCATTTTCCAATTCCTTACAAGCACTATCATTACCTAGGCTCAGACCTAAGGTATTTCCGTATCGAATGGCCGGGGATTTTTCCTGCACGTTAGTAAAAGTGTAGGGGCATAACTTAATATCTATGAAGGAACAATTAACAGTCTCATTTAACATCCACTTTTTGAAGGAGAGCGCCATTAGTTTGGCCAAAATTCACAAAGTCTCCCCTTCCTCCAACAAATCGATCCCGATCAAGCCGATTCTGGAAGACTCCAAAGAGATACTTACCGAGACCTATCGGGCCCTGTCGAAGTTTGTGAAATCAGAAAAAGAGATTTCGCCGGCTTCAGAATGGCTCATGGACAACTTTTACATCATTCAGGAACAGATCGTACAGATTGCCATTGACTTCCCAAAAGCCTATCAAAAAAACATCCCCATCCTGACCATCGGGGAGCACAAGGGGTTCCCTAGGGTATATGAGATCGTGCTCAATATGCTCACACACACCGATAATGTGTTGAACAATGAAGTCACGGTAGAATACATCCGCAGTTATCAGGAGGAGAAAAAGCTTCTGCTGGGAGAACTCTGGGCGATTCCCATTATGATTCGCTTGTTTCTTATCCAAGTATTGGCAGAGAAAGCCTCCCGGATTTTGGAGCAGAAAAACATCAAAAGTGAAGTTGAGAAGTTTATAAGAAAAATTGAAAAGGAGGATTTAAAAGAGCCGGGATCCTTCGCGCATGCGATAAGCGGCTGGGCAAAAGACCATTCCGAAAAGTCAGGGCTCCTGTATCTTTTGGAGTTGTTCAATCAGCTTCAGTCCATCGGTCTGATGCACGAGGAACAAAAACGCTGGTTCAATTATCACATCAACCAATACGATATCTCCCTGGAAGATGCCATGCGTTTGGAGGCACAAAAGCAGTCCAGGCTTCAGGTGAATATTCAAAATGCCATTATTTCATTACGAGAAATTACCGAAACAGACTGGTCGGATTTTGTGGAGGATTGCTCTGTCATCCACAGGATCCTCAATGAAGATCCTGCCGGGCACTATTCGGAAATGGATTTTCAGACCCGGGACAGCTACCGCAGGACTGTGGAAAAAATCAGCAGGCATTCGGATCTTGAAGAATATCAGGTATCCGACCGCGCTTTGGACTTGGCAAAGGCACAAGCACTGAACAGCAATGGAACTGAAGGAGCCTCACAGTTTGATTCCACGCAGGTAAAAAAACACATCGGCTATTACCTCGTCGGGGATGGATCTCCTGAGCTTAAAAAGATTGTCGGGTACTCAGCCCCACTCAGAGAGCGATTTTACCGGGCCTATGAGTCAGATTTTCGCCTTTACCTCTACACCATTTTTCTATTTGCCCTTTCCTTTGTGGGAGTCTTGTGGTATTCCACCGGTACGATCAGTTATTCTCCATCGGTAATCATTTCTGTAATTCTTGTCGCTCTTTTTCCGGCACTCGAACTGTCCATCATAGCGGTAAACCGGTTTTTTTCTTTTTTTCTTCCCCCTCGGGTCCTTCCCAAGATGGATTACAAGGAGAATATTCCAGACGCTTCCCGCACACTCGTCGTTATCCCCACCCTCTTGGCATCACCGGAAGATGCTTTGCTTCAGATTGAAAACATGGAAATCCATGCTTTTGCCAACCCGGACACGGGGCTTCAATTTGCTTTACTTTCCGACTTCAGTGATGCGGACAGCCAGAATTTAGCAGGCGATGAAGCCATCCTCATCACCGCCAAAAATGCAATCGACGCGCTCAATGCGAAGTATTCCTCCCGGTATGGCAACAAATTTTTTATGCTCCATCGCGAACGTCAGTGGAATATATCTGAAAACGCATGGATGGGTTGGGAAAGAAAACGGGGGAAACTCGAAGAATTAAATAACTTAATCTGTGATCCCGGCGCTGCGACCTCCTACCGGTTTTTCGCCGGGGAATTCCTTGACACGCTCAATGCCACGCCGATACACTATGTCATCACCCTGGATGCCGACACAAAACTGCCGCCCGGATCAGCCACAAAACTGGTCAGCACCATCGCACATCCGCTCAACAAAGCCCAATATGACGCGGATAAAAAAAGAATAACCAAGGGCTATGCGATCATTCAGCCACGCATTTCATTTTTTCCCGAATCCGCCAAAAAAACCTGGTTTTCAAGAATTTTCTCCGGAAATGTGGGAATAGACCCCTATTCCGCAGCCGTCTCCGACATTTATCAGGACCTAATCGGTGAAGCCATTTTTACGGGCAAGGGGATCTATGATGTCAAAGCCTTTCACTTGGTTTTAACCAACAAGTTTCCCGAAAACAGAATCCTCTCCCATGACCTCATCGAAAGCGCCTATCTGAGAACAGGGCTGGCCACTGATATTGAATTGTTTGACGACTACCCAAGCACTTACCTGAGTTTCGTCAAACGTAACCACCGATGGACCCGAGGCGATTGGCAGATTGCTTCCTGGCTATTTCAATATGTACCGGGGCCGGAGGGGAAAATCCGGAATGAGATCAACCTTTTATCGAAATGGAAAATCTTTGATAACCTTCGCCGCTCTCTGAATTTTTTGTTTCTGACCATTTTCTTCATTGCCGGCCTGTTTTGGCTGCCCGGATCAGGATGGATCTGGACAGCCGCAGCTTTGGGAATTTTGGCATTCCCTACCTATGTGAGTTTTTCGAGCGACCTGCTCAACAGACCGGCACGGGTCCGATGGAAGCTCTACCTGGAAAAAGTGCGGGATAACCTGAGAATAAATACCGTTCAGGCCATTTCTACCATCATCATCGTCCCCCATCAAACCGCCATTCAACTGGATGCAGCTTTCCGGACCTTATACCGCCTGATCTTTTCAAAAAAGTGGCTGCTCGAATGGACCACGGCTTCCCATGTCGAGAAACTCAGCCCAAATTCCCTGGGGGTCTACTTTCGATTAATGCTCATTTCCGTTTTACTGGGGATTTTTATCCTGATCACGGCCATAGTCCTTGCTCCACCCTATTTATGGATTGTGACTCCGGTCTTCCTACTCTGGTCAGGCTCTCCGCTTTACATGTGGTACATCAGTCAGCCCATTAAAAAAAGCCCCGAAATTATCTCGGAAGAGGAGCAGCTGAAGCTCCGCATGTATGCCAGACGCACGTGGTTCTATTTCGAGCGATTTGTGAATGACGAGCATTATTGGCTGCCTCCGGACAATTACCAGGAAGATCCCCCACTTCCCGCCGCAGAGCGAACCTCTCCGACCAATATTGGATTGGCACTGGTATCCAATCAGGTGGCCTATAATATGGGCTACATCACCCTCGGCACCTTGCTCGAGCGACAGCAGAAATCGTTACAGGCAATTCTTAATCTGGAAAAATATTCCGGACACCTCTTTAATTGGTATGAAACCCGACTGGGAGGAGTCCTGAATCCCAAATACATCTCCACCGTCGATTCCGGAAACCTCGCCGCCAGTTTGATCGTGACAAAAGAGGCCATCATACAGGTGATGGGATCAAGAGGAATTAACAAAAATTTTATCATCGGCTTACGGGATACCCTGCTGACGATTGAGGAAATTTTTAGCGAATACACTGATGAAGAGGCCTTTTTCAAAACATCTTTTGATCAAATTCTCCATCACGCAGATTTGATGCTCAGCAAGCTCGGTATTGCATCTGCGCAGAATCAAAGTCTCAACCTGGAATTGCTGAAGGCATTAAAAGAGGACGCCGTCAATCTGAGTGCGGTCGACCTGATGTCTCTCGGAAGCAATATGGATGACCGGAACAGGGAAAATCTGCTCTTTTGGATAGAAAGTCCACTCAAGCATGTCGAGCGGGCGATAGATGAATACAAATGCCTGACCCTCCCGGATCAGTTGGATATCAACGCCTATTCACCTCAGGAGTTGAATGTGATGCTCAAGGAGAATTACAAAGACCACTCCTGTAATCATCTCATAGAGAGATGGTTGAATCAAGCGGATGAAATTGTATTTCTAGCCGAAAAAATGACCGATGAAATGGATTTCTCTTTTCTCTATCAAAAAAAGAGAGGCCTGTTCAGTATTGGATATAATTTGGATTCGGCACAATTTGACAACAGCACTTATGACCTCCTGGCAAGTGAGGCACGGATTGCCTCCTACGTCGCCATCTCTAAAGGCGATGTGCCCGTCGAACACTGGTTTAGGCTGAGTAGAAGGCTCACCCGAATCAACCGGGACGAGATGCTGCTTTCATGGGGCGGTACCATGTTTGAGTACTTGATGCCTTTGCTCTTTTTTAAATCTTATCCCGACACCATGATGAATCACACCTTTCACAATGTGATCAACTGGCAAAAACACTACGGGGATGACAGGAATCTGCCCTGGGGTTTTTCTGAAAGTGCCTATTACTTCCTCAATATCGACTTACACTATCAATACCGAACTTTCGGTGCGCCGGGACTGGGTTTGAAACGTGGTTTGGCAGACGAATATGTAGTTGCCCCCTATGCAAGCATGCTGGCCTTGATGGTCAAATCGAAAGTTTCGATTCAAAACCTGAATGACATCGAAAAGATCGGAGGCTTCGGCCTTTTTGGATTCTATGATGCGATCGATTTCACCCAATCACACCTCACCGAGGATGTCCCCTTCAAACTAGTGAAGACCTACATGGTTCACCACCACGGGATGAGTCTGATCGCTTTGGATAATATATTGAATGGCTGCTCCATCATTGAAAACTTCCATGCGGACCGCCGTGTCAAAAGTTGTGAACTCCTCCTGCAGGAACGCATCCCGCGTGGGGCACCCATCAAAGAACCACACCCCATTGATGCCGAACTCGAACCGGCAATCAAATCAGCTGCACACCATGTAGCAGACCATTCCGGAATCAACGAACTCGATGCAAGTCCCCCAAGATTGCACACGCTCTCCAATGGAAGCTTCTCAGCGATGATCACACACGCAGGCACCGGCTATTCCGGTTTCAACGGGATTGTGATGAACGCCTGGAAACCGGATTCCACCATTGATCCGCTGGGATTGTTCTTTTACATCAAAGACACCGAAAGCGGAAAATTCTGGTCGGCCATGCATCAGCCGGTCAGGAGCAAGCCCGACAGATATGACACCTGGTTTCACAACGGAAAAGTG
>CAYTXN010000234.1:2437-5534 GCA_964441195.1 uncultured Limnohabitans sp. | reverse complement strand
TCCCCCAGGAATCCATCCGCTCTTTGTCAAATCGGAAATCATAATTGAAACTGTACGGAAGCCCAGCACCACCGACCTCCAAATAAACAGAGCGAGTTGGAAGCACATCTTGCGCTTTCAGTGAAATTGTTAAAAAGAATAATGAGAGGAGTAGAATTACTTTTTTCATAAATAATAAAAGAGAAAGGTTAGTATGCTAACGATACAAAGCGAGCCTTTTGCTACATTTTTTTGGAAGATTTTTCCAGTTTGGACCTAACTTCCATATGAATCCAAAGAATGCTTAATTTTAGCTAGGATTTCTTATAGAATTTGGTTTGCATGGTGATGAATTTTAAGCCGAGATTAACTTTTAGAAAGTTTTTGCTGACTATTGGACTTTGCATAGGTTATCTTTTGGTTTTGACGACTTCGGCGTGTATAGACAGCGAAGATACCGGATATTTGGACGGTTGTCCAAGAGGCAAGGAAGCAGATGCACTCGGTATCAAACAAATTTTCTTCAGTCCCTACAAGAATATGCGGTATTCAACAGCGGCAGACACAGTTCCTTTATCAGGATTCGGTTTCAATTTTGAACTGGATGTCCAAGTCAAGGAAAATCCAAATTCGGGATCTCTTCCCGGACAGGCATTTGCTTTAAGCTGCATTCAAACCTATACCTTCAGAAATATCTCCAATATATCCGTGATCCTCACAGAGTCTTTTGCCGGATTGCCGATTGGAACAGACATTTCCTATTTGTTAGTCACACCAGATAACAAGCGAATTTCCGAGTTAAGAGAATTTGAAAATGTATCAATATACTTCGGGACGAGTCTGAATATCACGCCTTCAAACTATTCACAACTGAAAACCCGGACTTTTCTTTTTCTTAAAAACGGGACACAAACTTTCATAGATTCTACCTCCCCCTACCTCAAAACCAACTGATTGTTATGCTTCGCAAAATTTTCTTAGGCTTCTTTGCTACAGCCATGGTCCTCGTAATTGTCTACATGCTCGGCCCAAAAGTAAAAAGACAAGACCTGGTCATTCAATTTCCTGAGGTTCCGTCCAGACTATCTGAATTAAGTAAATACGTCAAAAACAGAGAAGACACCGTCATTGGACTAAAATCCGGAAATGAAGCCTATATCCAGTGGGCTGACAGCAGCAACAAAGCAAAAACTCCCTATTCGATCGTGTACATCCACGGTTTTGGTGCTAGCCCTATGGAAGGTGATCCCGTACATCGATTCTTGGCCAGTCATTTTGGAGCAAATCTCTTCGTAACCCGGCTTCCTGAGCATGGTATCCAGCGTGAAAACGGGATGGAATACATGAGCGCCCAAAAACTGGCTGATGCGGCTGGAGAAGCCTTTCAAATCGGGAAAAGTTTAGGCGATTCTGTGATAGTGGTTGGCACTTCTATGGGCGGGGCGTTGACCTTGCTTTTGGCAAGTCAGCAACCTGAGATCAAGGCGGTAGTTGTTTATTCACCGGCTATCCGGGATGGTGGTGAGCGATTGGAGGGATTTTTTAAACCATGGACCAAGTTTATTATGGAACAAACCATGATGAAAGAAAAGGTCATTCATCAAAATAGGGAAGGCGAAAAGAAAGCCTTTTGGTCAGAAGATTATCATATCAATGGCTATGAAAGCTTAGCCACTTTGGTATATAGTGAAATGAAGCCCGAAACATTTGCGAAAATCAAACAGCCACTTTTCTTGGGTTACTATTATAAAAGCGCCGAGAAACAAGATTTTGTTGTTTCAGTGCCTAAAATGCTGGAAATGTATGGACAGTTAGGAACTCCTGAAAGTTTGAAAAAAGAGCAGGCATTCCCAAAGGCCGGTGACCATGTCATCGCTTCCGCTATTACTTCAGATGACTGGGAAGGAGTTTTGTTTTCTACGATTGATTTTTTGGAAAAGGTGGCGAAAGTTCCCGCCAAGTCAGCCTACCAAAATCAAATCGATGAATTGATCCAAGCTAAGGGAGTGATGGAGGGAGTTCAATAATTTGTTACTCTTTCAACTTTTTGCACAAATGAAAATAGCGAGAAATTAAAATAGGTGAATAATCATTTGCTTCAAATATCAAAGCCTTCTCCTTGTATGATTTAGGACTCATATTGGTGCTTTATCTCCAAAGAAGAGATTGTTTTAAACAAAGGTGAAATGCACATAGGGGTAAATGGGAATTGAGTTGTCTTATACCTAAACCTGAAATATTTATTAGCTATCCTGTTCTTGCAATATGAGTCCTTATCGACATACGATCGGTCAGGCCAAAACGAATCCTAGTGAAGAATGCAGTTTAAAAAGAAACCAAAATCCTATCTTGCATCGAAAGCATAATTTATCCCATGCAGGAGTCGGATCAACAGGTTTTTTTAGCGATACAATCAGGCCAAACTCCAGCCTTTGAAATGCTTTTCAAAACTTATTATCAACCACTATGCCGCTATGCCAATAGCTACTTGAAAGATCCTGACGGGGCTGAAGAGATCGTGCAAGCTGCATTCATAGGACTTTGGGAAAAGCGGAAAACCATTTCAATTGAGACCTCCTTGAAATCCTATCTGTATCGTGCAATTCGGAATTCCTGCCTGAATGAACTGAAACATGAGCAGGTGAAACAGAAGTATTTTGCCAATGAAACCCTAAAAGGTGAGGCTCAATCCCAACCCGCAGATCACTTGGCAATCCATGTGGAGCTTCAAGAAAAAATTAGAGAAGCAATTCAGACACTTCCTGAACAGTGCAGATTGATTTTTAGGATGAGTCGTTTTGAAGAATTGAAGTATCAGGAAATCGCGGACCAGTTGAATTTGTCTGTGAAAACTGTAGAAAATCAAATGGGCAAAGCACTGAAAATCATGCGTGCCCAGTTGAAAGAATATTTGCCTCTGTTGGCGATTTTAATGAAAAACTTGTTGGATTCATGATGTGGGAAGCGGAAAATATTGAACACTTGATCGGCAAATTCATCGTCGGAGAAGCCACGGAAGCAGAAATCCAGGACTTGAAGGAATGGTGTGCACTTTCCCCTGAAAACCAAAAGTATTTGGATGACTCCGTCTTTATTTATCAAAACTCCCAATTGCCAG
>CAYTXN010000234.1:0-2337 GCA_964441195.1 uncultured Limnohabitans sp. | reverse complement strand
GTCGAAGTCGAATACAATGAGCGGAAGAAAACCGGGATAATCCATGTCAGCGGAGAAGTTTTAATCAATATTCCGAAATCCAAAAAAGTGGAATGGACCGTGCAAACTGCAAATCTTCTTATTCAGGATATCGGGACAATTTTTAATGTCAAGTCACTTCCTGAGAGTGAAACCGTAGAAGTTTCAGTGCAGGAAGGTATGGTAAAATTTTACTCGGAAAGTCAAGAAGGTATCTTACTTCAGGCAGGAGAAAAAGGAACCTATGACAAAGCGACAAATGCCTTTTCCAAAGCGGAAGCTGATCCAAATGTAACTGCTTACAAAACACGAAATTTCTCCTTTTATGAGCAGGAACTTCAGCAAGTCATTGACCAATTGAGTCAGATTTATGGCAGAGAGATAATTCTTGAAGGCAACATTGGCCAATGTAAACTGACGGTGGATTTTGAAAATGAGGAATTGGAAACAATCCTTTCTATCATCGGAGAAACCATGTCCTTGGATATTACTTATGATTCAAATCAAATCCGGATTAGTGGTGAAGGATGTTATTGATTTTTGGTCCACGGTCCACGGTCGACAGTCAACTGCTTGGTCACTCCTATTTCATGGTTTTCCTTTTTTATTCAAACTTAAACCTGGGTTGAGCCTTTCTCCAAGAAGAAAAGAGAGAGGCTTTCTTTTGGTTTTATTTTTTATTGGCCATTTCACAATAGGTTCTGCTTTTGCCCAACAAGAGATTCCAGTTTTAGAGCGAAAGGTCACGATTTCAGTACAAAATGAACGGATTGACGGCGTCCTAAAGCGACTTTCTGTGGACGCGAGGTGTGTATTTTCTTACAGTTCTTCCGCTCTGAATATCAGTCGGACGATCACTAAAAATTTTACCAACCGACCACTAAGAGAAGTATTGGAGGTGATTTTTGAGGGGGAAGTTCAAATTAAAGAAAAGGGCGTATATGTAATTCTAACACCAAAACCTCCCTCCCTAAATGATGTTGTGATCAGTGGGTATATAGTGGATGAAGCGGGTCAAGGAATTCGGGATGCAACTGTCTATGACCCTATTACTTTGAAATCTTCTACCACGGATCAGTATGGTTACTTTCAGTTTGAAGTGAAAAATCCAGCCGAGGAAAATTTTGAAATAATCGTCAATAAAAAAGACTTTTCGGACACACTTTTTATGGATGAGAAATCTTCTTTCCAGAGGATTTTATTGAGAGCGGATGAAGTCAAATTGGACGAGTTTGGAAAAAGTCTGGCAAACTCAGCGAAGACTTTTTGGGCGTGGACCAAAAAGTCCGTTGGTTTCACCAATCTTGAAAATGTGAAAGATACCATCCATCGGGACTTTCAGGTTTCCTTTCTTCCTTTCATCGGTACCAATAGGAAGATATCAGGAAGCGTCATCAACGATTATTCGGTCAATATTTTGGGTGGTTTTTCCGGAGGGACAAATAAGGCCGAACTGGGCGGATTGTTCAATATTGTTAAAGGAGATGTGAAATCTGTCCAACTCGCAGGTGTATTCAACCAAGTGGGCGGAATAGTCAAGGGAATCCAGATGGCCGGTGTTTTAAATGCGAATTTGGATTCAGTTCACGGTGCTCAGATCGCTGGGGTAGGCAATTTCACAACCGGTGATGTGAAAGGCTTGCAAATGGCAGGCGTGCTTAACATCACTACGGCTAACCTTCAAGGAACTCAGATTGCAGGTGTCGCCAACTTCACCAATCGGGATGTGAATGGTGCGCAAATCAGTAGCGTTTTGAATATTGGGCGAAATGTAACTGGTTCACAAATCGGGCTATTCAACTATTCAGACAGCATATCAGGAGTTCCTTTCGGTTTGATTTCCTTTGTGCGAAAAGGTTATCACAAAGTCGAAATCGGTGCCGATGAAATGCTACCAATCAATATTTCCCTGCGTTCCGGCACAAGATCTTTTTACAACTTGCTATTTGCCGGCGTCCGACCCGAACAAGCCGATTCTACTACCTGGGCATTTGGATATGGAGTAGGCACATCTCCGAGATTGGGAAAAAAGACTTTTCTCAATATCGAGTTGAGTGCTGAACAAATGAACAAAGGAAATGTCTTAGCACTAAACGTGATCAACCGAGCCTATTTAGGTTTCGATTATCAAGTTTCTAAGGGATTTGGAATTTACGCGGGACCTACTTTGAACTGGCGAGTTTACGATAGTTCCTATACTGATCATCCGGATTTATTCACTTACGCCAGTCCAAAAATTCGATCAGAAAAGACCCTTCCAGTCGATAATTTAGCCAGTCAGTTTTGGGTTGGATTCAGAGGGGGAGTTAGGTTTTTTTA
>CAYTXN010000233.1:0-5609 GCA_964441195.1 uncultured Limnohabitans sp. | reverse complement strand
GAAGGACTTTCACCGCTTTATCCTGTTGGTTGTTTTTGATCAGCCAGCGGGTGCTTTCCGGTACAAAAAACATCAACACAAAAAATAGCACAGCCGGAATTACCTCTGCACCAAACATCCAGCGCCAACCCTCTTGCCCACTCCAACTCGAAGCAATTGCCGCAAAATCTGCATTTTCGGCCAAGTCTTTATCCAAAAGCGAAATCTGCCAGTTAGCAATTTGGGCAAGCAGTACACCGATCATGACCAGAAATTGATTGATCGTGACTAAGCGACCTCGCTTCTCTGGAGGTGCAAGTTCAGAGATGTAAAGTGGAGAAAGATTGAGCGCGATGCCCATAGCGATTCCTCCCAAAATTCTGTAAAAATTAAACCACCAAAACGTGTCCGCCATCGCCGTACCAATCGCAGAAAGAGAAAACAGAAATCCTGAGAAAATCAACAGCCGCTTTCTACCCAGCTTGTCACTTAGGAAGATGCACAAAATCGCACCGACCATGCATCCTACCAATGCCGAACTCGTACCCCAACCTTGATCGGAAACCGAAGTGATATTGAAAAATGGTTCGTAAAATGGTTTCGCACCTCCGATCACTACCCAATCATAACCGAATAAAAATCCGCCAAGTGCAGCAGTCATGCTGATCAGCCAAATGTATGTTTGGTTGTAAGGGTAAGTCTGAGTCATGGGATATTTTGGAAAAGTAAAATTGACGCCAAAAAATACCGGAATTTTGGAAAGATACAATCCTGTTTAAGCGCATTGTTGGTTTCATGAAGTGAACAACTTTTGTCAACTTCAGAATTCCTTCAAAGGAAGGCCATAGATTTTGGTCAGTTTGGTTTTCCCCCCTAACTTAAACCATTTCATTTCTTCCAAAATCCAATTTGCATGAAAATACTCCTCGTGGAAGACAATCCCGAACTCACCCAAAATGTGGTCAATTATCTCTCCGCCGAGGGTATGATCTGTGAGTCGGTGTCTACACTTTTTGCAGCGCAGGATAAAATGTTAAGTTTTCAATACGATTGTATTTTGCTGGATTTGATGCTTCCTGACGGAAATGGGTTAGACCTACTTGATATCATCAAAGCGCAAAAAATAGAAACAAATGTCCTGATCATCTCTGCAAAAGATGCTTTGGATGACCGACTGAAAGGTCTGGATCAAGGTGCTGATGACTATCTGCCCAAGCCATTTCACCTTTCGGAACTTCTGGCGCGGCTAAAAGCTATTTTTCGAAGATCAAAGCTTGGAGGATTTGATGAGGTGGTTTTCAATGAAATCAAAATCGAAATACATCAATTGCTGGCCAAGGTCAACGATCAGGTTTTAGACTTAACCAAAAAGGAATTTGACCTACTGCTTTTCTTTATCACGAATAAAAACCGGGTTCTGGGCAAGCAGGCTATTGCTCAGCACTTGTGGGGAGACTACACAGATGATCTGGCAAACTTTGATTTTGTCTACCAACATGTCAAAAACCTACGAAAGAAAATTACCGCAGCAGGTGGAGTAGATTACATCAGCACTGTCTATGGAATCGGATACAAATTTGACGGTCTAGCTAAATGAAATTCAGCATTAGGTCTATTCTATGAAATCGAGCATGACAGAGCATTCCCTACTTGGAATAACTATCAACCATGCGAGATTCCTCCAGATAGCTATCGGGATGGCCTTTGAGAAATAATTGAAATCATATGAAACTCATCAACATCATCACCCTTTGGTACCTTGGAATTACACTGGCCGCGATTCTCGTTGGTGGTTTTTTCATCTACGATAAGCTAGCCTCTGAAATCGATTTTGAGCTCGGCATGGAGCTCACCCGGCAAATCGATGCCTACGCAGCACGGATTGAGAATGGTGTACCGGCAGAAGGTCTTCAATATGACAAATTGGAAATTCAAGAAATCCCATTTCACTTGCCCATCGAGGAACTTAATCTAAGAGACACCCTGGCTTACCACGATCCGATGAATAGAAATGAGGTGCAACTCAAGGCAAGTAAGTCCTATAAAATCGACGGAGTACATTATCGGATTTCTTACTTCAACTTGGTGGTGGAAGCTGATGACATCACTGAGACGGTGGTCATTACTATGGTAGCCGTATTTGTTATTCAACTGGTATTTATTGGATTCTTTTTTCGGATTATTTCCAAAAAAATCCTCCGGCCATTCCACAATAGTCTGGACGCGGTCCAAGCTTTCAGCTTTCAGAAAAATGAACCCCTTGAATTCTCTAAAAACGGAATCACAGAATTCGAGAAGCTCAATGAATTTCTTGAACGAATGACCAAAAAGCTCCTGAAAGATTATCGACAGATCAAGGAGTTTTCGGAGAACATTTCTCACGAAATCCAAACTCCCTCTGCTGTCATTAGAGGAAAACTGGAACATCTAATGAATGAAGAAATCACCGAAGAGCAAGCAGATTTGATCAGCTCAGCCTATCAAAACAATGAGCGAATTAATCGCATTGTCCGTTCCCTAGGGATGCTTGCCAAACTGGAAAATGAAGAATTTCAGGCCCCTGAAACCCTAAATCTGAGTTCCTTTACAGAAAAAATCCTAGGCGACTTGGAAGAATTAATCGAAATCAGATCCATCAAAGTCACCAAAAAGATTGATCCGATGGTTTGGCTGGAAATTCATCCGTTTGTTGCGGAAGTATTATTGAATAACCTGATTGGAAACGCGATCCGGCACAATAATGAACAGGGATTAATTACCATTGAATTAAACTCTGAATTTCTAAAAATAGAAAATACGGGTACGCCGCCACAGTCGGATCCGGAGGAATATTTAGAACGGTTTAAGAAAGGAAGTGACCATCAAGAGTCCGTTGGACTGGGCTTAGCCATTGTTAACCAAATCTGCAAAAACTATGGCTTTCGACTTTATTATTATTTCGAAAACAATATGCATGTAATAAGGATTCTATTTAGGTAGCCAACTTCAAAATTGATACAAAATGTAACCTTACACTTGTATCAAAGCCAACATTCTACCTAATAAACTTATGAAACTTTCACTTTTTGTTTTTTTCTTTTTTGCATTTCCCACATTAGTCTGGTCGCAGACATTTCAGGTCACAGGTACGCTGAAAGATGAACAGCGTAAAGAGGTCTTGGGATATGTACAAGTTGCGCTTTTTGCTGAAGGTGAGGAAACCAACCCCGCCGCTTATTCGGACTCAGATGAAAAAGGCGACTTCAGCCTGGAAGTAAGTCCTGGAACCTATACGTTTAAAGCATTTTTCTTGGGCTTTGAAGATCAGGTAATCGCCGATGTAAAAGTCTCAAATAATGTGGAATTGGGTGATGTCTTGATGAAAAGTGAAGGTCGAAATTTGGAAGAAGTTGTCGTCCAAACTTCCAAAATGCCGGTTCGAGCAAGTTTGGAGGGAATCACCATTACTCCCGAAAATAATATTGCAAATGCAGGAGGTACATTACTTGATGTTCTCCGCAATACTCCTTCCATCTCTGTGGCTGATGATGGTACTATTTCGCTCAGAGGTAGTACGGGCACCAATATTCTTATAAATGGACGGAATTCATCCCTCACCCAAAACCTCGATCAACTTCCTGCAAGTGCCGTGGAAGAAGTTCGGGTAATCAATAATCCAAATGCAAGATTTGATGCCGAAGCCGAGGGCGGTGTGATCGATATCATTTTGAAAAAGGGTCAGGATTTAGGTACCCATGGGGGACTGGAAGCAACTTACGGCACTCGAAACAGAACCAATCTTGGGGCGCGGTTAAATCACCGAAACACCAATTTCAATGTCTTTGGAGGATATAATTATCGAGATTGGAAAGATGTTGGAACTAGAAGTTCCACTCGGGTGATCTTTGAAGACCAAGAAACATTAACCCAAAATACCAATAACGTCAACCGTGATAAAGGACATAACCTAAACTATGGTGCTGATTATTATTTTGGAAACAATATTCTGAGTTATGAAGGTGTCTTTCAATATGGTCAGAACTTTCAGACCAATACGCTCTACGCTGAGCTAGAGCGTATGAACGAAGCAGGAGATGATATGCCGTTTGATTATGTTCGAAGAAACACCGAGGACGAAATAGATAAAGGTGTAGACAATGCCCTGATTTTTGAGCACAATTTTAAAGGTAAAGGACATTTGTTGCGATTTACTGCCAGTCATTCCTACAGAAATCAATATAAAACACAACGGATAGGAATTTTTGGAAACACGCTGAATCCTTCTCCAGAAAACCTTTCTGGTCAGGAGCGGGCCTTTACGGATGAAGTTCGTAACATATCCGTATTTCAGTTTGATTACATCAAGCCACTTGAAAATGGAAAGTTTGAAACAGGTTTGAAGTCAAACATCCGGAAGTTTGATAATGATTACAGCTATTTAAGAAGGGATGAAAGCACCCAGGAATTTGTAGAAGATCCCGCTGTGAGTAATCGATTCCTCTACAAAGACCAGATACATGCAGGTTATGTGGTGTATTCCTCCACCCGATCCAAATTTGAATATGCTTTGGGTTTACGTGGTGAATTAACACAGGTGGATACCTACTTGGAAAATACGAACGAGGAAAATCAGCAGGACTATTTCAATTTGTTCCCGAGTTTGCAGACGATGTACAATCTCAATGATGTCCATTCTCTGAAATTCACATACAGTCGAAGAATTGACCGTCCCACAGCTTGGAGATTAAACCCTTTCCCGGATATCACCGATTCCTTGAATATCAGAAGAGGTAATCCAAACCTTCAACCCGAAATGATCAATTCCTTTGAATTTGGTCATTTGGCGAACTTTGACAAGACAAGTTTTACCACAAATCTTTTCTACAGAAAAGTGAATGGACAATTGGATTTTATCACTTTTGTGGAAGATGGGATATCTTATTCCCAGCCGGAAAACCTCCTCTCCGCAAGTTCTTACGGTGTGGAATTCATCGGAATCAGCGAAGTCAATGACTGGTATTCAATCAATGGTGGCGTGACATTGTTCAGAATTGATGTAGATGGTTCCAATATCAGTGAAGAATTTACCAACTCAGGATTCTCTTGGAATGTCAAATTGATTCAGGATTTTAAGCTTCCGCTAGGATTCAACTTCCAGTTGGCAGCAAATTATGATTCACCGGAAGTAGAAGCGCAGGGCAGAGATTTAGCCCAATATTATTTAGACGCTAGCATTCAGAAGTCATTTTTTGAAGATAAAGGAAATTTGTCGCTTAGTTTGAGGGATGTGTTTGATACGAGGAGGTTTGCAGGAAATGCCTTGACGAATTCATTTTCACAGGATTTCTATGCCAAACGAGAGACTCGAATTTTACTAATGACTGCACGATTTAATTTTTAAAGATCGCTTTCAGGTTCATTTTTAAAGACACATTCAAAAGATAGAGTAATTGAATACCAATATTCAAAAACGACGATAGAACTTCTAATTATATTGATCGGGTTTAAAAGGAGTAGCACTGACCAAGTGGTAAGTGCTACTTTAATTTTTTTAAGGTTAAATTTTGAATCTAGGTTTGAGGGACATTTTTTATTTCTTTGAAACCAACACGCTCAGATTGAGCATCAAGTCCAGCTTTCACAAGAAAGTA
>CAYTXN010000232.1:2885-5615 GCA_964441195.1 uncultured Limnohabitans sp. | reverse complement strand
TTTCTTGCTTTGGACTTGCTTCCCGATTGCCATCGGGAGTGGTCTGTCGACTGTGAACGATTAATTCCCAGCACCATCGGTGCGCTTTTCTTGTAGACCAGAGCCCCAGCGGGGCGATTTGATTAACAAGCATTCCCGGCGAGTTTTTTATTCGATGCGATTTATTTTGAATTCGATGAGAATACCTTCCTTAAATCTTTCCTTTTCCTTCGATTCCTTATCTTTACAATCGAAAGTAGACCCATGAAGCTCAAAGACAAAGTCGTCATTATCACAGGTGCAACTTCCGGAATCGGTGAAGCTTGCGCGATCACCTTTGGAAAAGAAGGAGCTAAAATCGTTATCACCGGACGAAATCAGGAAAAGCTTGACCGTAGTTCAAAACACCTAAAGAGTCTTGGAATCGAAGTTTTGGCAATACTGGCAGATGCCGGGTCTGAGGCTGACAATAGAAAAATGGCTGATCAGACGATCAAATCTTTCGGAAGAATCGATATTTTAATCAACAACGCAGGGATATCCATGCGGGCGCTTTTTCAGGATTTGGACTTGGAAGTCTTCCGCAAGGTCATGGACACCAACTTCTGGGGCACGGTCTACGCCACCAAATTTTGCCTTCCCGCCATTCTTGAATCCAAAGGTTCAATCATAGGAATTTCTTCAATTAATGGCTTTAGAGGCACGCCCGCCCGCACGGCATACACCGCCAGTAAGTATGCGATGAATGGATTTTTTGAATCGCTACGGACCGAAGTGATGAATCAAGGTGTTCACATAATGGTTGCAGCACCGGGTTTTACAGCTTCGAATATTCGAAACAATGCTCTCACTGCCAATGGTCATGTGCAGGGCGCATCTCCTCGGGATGAGGCTAAAATGATGACTGGTGAACAAGTGGCTGAGGATATTTTGAAGGCAACTTTGAAGCGTAAAAGAGATTTGGTTCTCACAACCCAAGGCAAACTTGCAGTCTTTTTTAACAAATGGGCACCAACATTTATGGATGGTGTGGTGTACCGGGAAATGGCCAAAGAAAAGGATTCACCTTTAAAATAAATGGCCGAATCGATCTTCCAGAATTACATCAATCGGCTTACTGACCTATCCTCAAAGAACAGGTCTCTTTATTTGCCAAAGTTGGATGGAGTCGGAAAGATCGAGTTGAGAGAACTGGATTTTCTCAATAATGATCCGGCTTTTGAAATCCTCCGGAAAATTATCCAAGGAAAAAAACGCATCCAGCTGATTCCGGAAGTTGATCCTCGAATGGGAGATACCAATCAGCTTTCCAAAAAACTATCCCGACTCGCATTTCGCGATCAATTGACTCAAGAAGAAACCGGCGACCAAAGCATGTTCCTAGCTTGGCCTTTCGTCGAGGGGAAATTGATCAATGGACAAATTCTAAGAGCACCTTTGTTGCTTCTTCCTGTGAATTTGAAGCGGGAAAAGGACTTCTGGTGGTTAAATGTGGCCGATTCTTGGCAATGGAATCCTGCATTTTTCTTGGCCTACCGACATGCCTATCAAAAGGAAATTGACGAAGAAAAGCTTCAGGAAGACTTGGCAAATCTCTCTGAGGATCCTACAGAATTCCGAACCCAGCTGAACCGGATTTTAGCCGATAATTTCCAAATTCAATTAAGCCCCTCACTCTTTGAAGATCAGTTTGCCCCTTTTCCTTCCTCCCAAATCAGCCTCGATCAAGACCGGTTTCAAGATGGGAAAATAAGTCTCAAGACTTACGCGATCCTTGGCCAATTTGCTCAAAGTGGCAATTTTCTATTTCGGGAGTACGAGGAACTGAAATCAACTCACGAATCAGAATCTCTCGAAGAGATTTTTCAGCAGTTTTTTGGTTCTGGTGAAATTCAACCCATTCCAAGGGAGGAAACTTTATTCCCGATTTTTCCTTTGGATGCTTCTCAGGAGAACGCACTTCTGAAAGTTCGACAAGGAAAAAGCCTGGTGGTCGAAGGCCCTCCCGGAACCGGTAAATCGCAATTGATCGCAAATCTGGTTTCTGACTTCATCGCCAGAGGAAAAAAAGTGCTGGTGGTTTCCCAAAAACGTGCGGCTTTGGATGTGGTTTTTGAGCGAATGGAGAAAACTGGCTTTGGTGATTTTTTGGCTTTGGTCCATGATTATCGAGCGGATCACCGAATTCTTTTTGAGAAAATCAAAAAACAGATCGATGCCATTGAAAACTATCAAGAGCAAAATCGGGGAATCGATTCTATTCAGCTTGAACGTGAGATTTCACGGCTTTCAGGTACGATTTCCCGGTTGTCGGAAAAGTTTGAATCACTTCGAAAAGAACTTTATAACGATCAGGAAGCTGGAATTCCTATCAAAGCGCTCTATTTAAATGCAAAAACTGAAGATCCAGCAATCAATGATTCCCCGCTTTTACTAAAGCTGAATTATCAGCAATCCCTTGACTTTGAAAAGGAGTTCAGGATTTTTCAATCCTACAATCAGAAATACAAACACACCTTTTGGGGCAACAGACTTTCTTTCTCAGAAGTGAAACCTGCAGATTTTGCAATGGTTAGTCAAAGTTTAAAGGAAGTGGAGAGCTTTCGAAAGTCCATTCCAGCCGATTTTGATCGAAAAAATTGGATAGATTTTTCAAGTTCAATTCTGAATTCCTCGGAAGTGACTTTTAAAATCTCAAAGGTTCTGGAAGCCATAAATTTGATTCCAAACGCTGAAATTTTCTATCCGGTA
>CAYTXN010000232.1:0-2785 GCA_964441195.1 uncultured Limnohabitans sp. | reverse complement strand
ACCCTAAATCAGACCTTTGCGGAACTGACGGCCTTTGATCGATTTCTGGACGAATGGGGGATGGAGAAACGAAAGTTAGGATTGAAAATGGATGAGCAATTCCCAGATCAAAAAGTTGAAGAAAATCTTTCCGCCTTTCGTAATGGCTGGAATCTGGCTTGGGTAGGTGAGTTGGAACGTAGAAATCCTGTGCTACCTGAGGTAGGAAGTCTGAAGCTCTCGGAGGAAATGACCGAACTCAAAACCGCTATTCTAGAAAAGCGGAAGATTGCTAGGCATGTGGCCTTACTTCGACTTCGAGAGCAGGTTTGTGTTCCTTTAGAATTTAACCGGCTCGGCAATCGCTTAACTTATCGTGAGCTATTTCATCAGGTGAGTAAAAAGCGTCAGCGCTGGTCCGTTCGTAAACTGGCTGGAGAGTTGGGTTCGGAGGTCTTTCGACTCTTGCCTTGCTGGCTTGCAAGTCCGGAGACGGTTTCAGCCCTGTTTCCTTTGATGCAGAATTTTGATTTGGTAATTTTTGACGAAGCTTCCCAATGTCCCGTGGAGCGGGGTTTGCCTGCCATGCTTCGTGGCAAGCAGGTGGTAGTTGCCGGAGATTCCAAGCAACTTCGGCCCTCAGATTTCTATCAGGTGAAGTGGGAATCAGAAGAAGAAGGGATGGAGTATGAGGCAGAATCACTTTTGGAGTTGGCAGGACATTTCTTCGAGAAAATCCAACTCAAGGGTCATTATCGCTCAGCCGATCCTGCGTTGATTTACTTTTCCAATTCACATTTTTACGACAACAAACTGGAAACTCTACCCGACTATCAAACAGTCAAGGCGGGAAAAACTCCTTTTTCCTGGCAAATAGTAGAAGGAATCTGGGAAAACCAGATGAATAAATCCGAAGCTGATGCCGTAGTGGAAAAAGTGGAAACTATCCTCGATAAAAATCCATCGGATTCCATTGGTGTCGTGACTGGGAATTACTTTCAAATGGAGTTGATTAGAGAAAAGCTCTGGAAATCGGGAATTCAATCAGATAAAATCAAAGTTCGGAATATTGAAAATGTTCAGGGAGATGAGTTTGAACAAGTCATTCTTTCCCTGGGCTATGCATCCAACCGTGAAGGAAAGCTGATCACAAACTTTGGCTTGTTAGGAAAATCCGGTGCAGAAAATCGCCTGAACGTAGCGATAACACGTGCCCGGAAAATGATGCATGTGATCAGTTCGATCGAACCCGAGGATTTCCGCCCCGGTCAATTGAGTAATCCGGGTTTGGCTCTGCTTCGTGAGTTTTTGACTTGGGTTAGAGCACAAAGTCAAACAAGGACAGTTCCGTCACCTGAAGTTGCTGTTGATGGTTTTGAAATTGGCTGGAGTTTGAAAAACCGACTTTTAGAAGAAGCTAATCACTATTCCAGACAGATTCCTTCAGCGGTTATGGATCTAGTTTGGACAGATGGGAAAGGTGAGCAAACTGCTATACTTACGGATGATCAACGCTTTTTCAATGCACCTACCGCAAAAGCCGCAATGGCTTATCACCCAATTTTGCTTGAAGAAAAGGGTTGGAAGTGGAAGTGGAAGTGGAGCAGGAGATTTTAGTGTATCTCTAGATAATAGATATAAGGATCAAGACTAGAATCAGGAGTTGAGATACCAGACACAAGAAGTAAGATGCAAGACAAAAGACAAAAAATGCAAAACTTGTCTGCACCCAACAACCATGACAACCCTTAACTCTTAACCCTTAACCCATCGTTCATCGGTCATCCAACAACCATGACAACCCTGAACCTTGAACAACTGAACAATTTCCCAATTCACCAACCAGACAAATGCCTAAACACTAGCAGCCGAAGCAGTGGACTTTGGACCGTTGACCAATTCAACTATTAGCCTTTTCTCCACCTTTAGGTGCCGGGGTACAACCCAATTCACCAAATACGAAGAAGTATTGACGAAAAAACTAGAAAGGATTTTCTCAATCCAAATGCCGTAGGCATGAATCATTAGCTAGCCAGCCATTTTAATGGCTGGAATTTTATGGGCCAAAGGTTTCCAAAATGCCATAGGCATGGCCGATTTGATAAGGATTGCTGAAACTCCGAATTTGATTTAAAAATCCATCTTTCGGTATTTGAATATGTTTTCGGCAACAGCTTGCCTGCCGTGATAGTGCGTTTGAGAAGTAGGGGAAACAATTCAACAATTAGTCGCTGTGGACTATGGACTATAGACTATGGACCATTCAACAAGTAGACAAATGCCTAAACACTAGCAGCCGAGGCTGTGGACCGTGGACCGTTGACCAATTCTACATCAATCACCCGACAACCCCGACATCCCTTAATCCTTAACGAATTAACCCTTAACTCTATAGTGGAACATGGACCAATCTCTTCGACCGATAACCAAGAAATAAAGGGGGCAAAAAGTGCTGGAAAAAATCCCTTTAATATTTTCTAGAAAAAATGATGAGAAAAGTTGCTTAATCACCCTTATCAAAAGTACGACTCTCTCCTTTTTAAAAAATACCCAGTACTGGGTATTTTTTGTCCTTAAGCGGACAAAGTTTTCCACAGAATAGTATCATTTTTATACTGATTTTAATTATATCAATAAATCTCAATTCAACTAGTTGACAAATCCCCAGAGGTCAGCACCCCGACAACAGCGAGAACAACGAGAACAACGACAACCATGACAACCCTTAACAATTAACCCAAATTATCCAATTCAACACTCCTCTTCATCATTCATCATTCAACATTCATCATTCGACGTTCGTAAT
>CAYTXN010000231.1:0-5618 GCA_964441195.1 uncultured Limnohabitans sp. | reverse complement strand
GGCATAACAACTTTCATTTCTTCCAAAACCTCATCGAGGTACTCGTTTCCAAACTTGGCCGAACCCATGTACTCAAAAGACACCACTCGAATGTATTGCCGATCTTCCTTATGCAGCGCATTGGTGGTAGTTTCCAGATTCAAACTGCCGTAATCGGATATTTTCAAAATCTTATCTTCCCCACTGAATAGCCCTTTTTGCTCCAGATCAAATTTGCTAAAACGCTCAGACTGCCCCTCTCTCAACATCATGCCGTAGTTTTGGTCTGCCAATTCGAGATAAGTAGTTGGCCCCTGAGGTTTGGAAAGATCCTGAAGCGTATTGAGCACTTCAAACTGATTAGTCCCTCCCAAGGCAATCTGATTTTGGTCGAGTCGGAGCACATATTCCTGTGTTTTTTGCTCGTTGTAACTTAATCGCTCATTAGTATTGACTTCAGGAATCCGCTTGTGCTGTCTGAGTTTTTCTGCCAAAACTTCCGACTGACGCTCCAACTCATCAAAGTTGTATCCTTTCATTTCTACCCGGAAACTCGGAATTCCTTCTCCTCCACCTCCGGTGTAAAAACCTTGCCCCACGCCGTAAATATTCCATTGTGCACCACTCCAATCCGTCGATTTTACGGAGAGCTTGCCCTTTAATTGGTAGGGTAAAGCACCACGTTCATAAGCTTCCTTGAAAGTGATCACGATCTGCGCATACTGACCTGACATGACATAGGTCACAAATTGATCAACACCTTCGACTCCTTTCAGATAGGCTTCAAACTCCCGCATAATAAAGTCCATCTGATCCAGCGTATTGCCAAATGGAAGTCGAGCCGAAACATACAATCGAGTCTTTTCCGGTTCACGATAGGAGCTTTTCTCATAGACACCCCTCACAAACATTCGAAGCGAACCTCCCAGTGCTTTGTCGACATAGGGCCTGATTTCTACCTGGTAAAAAGTATTTCCCACCGTCTTATTATACCATTCCTGGCCTTCCCATTTGGCAGGAAGAAAGAAAATCGGCGTCCCAAAAAGGAGCAAAACGGCGATCAAAAAGGTCTTTTTGTATTTTGCCGTGAAAGCAATTCCCCTATCATAGCGTCTCAGCCAATTCACTCGTCTTCTAAGTTTGGGAAGGGTAAGTTTTCTGCCTTTTTGGACCGACTCTTTGAATAAAACCTCATAAAATGCCGGTGTGAAAAAGAGTGCAACGAGCAAGCTCACTCCCAACATCACTGAGACCACAATTGAAAACTCGGTCAGACTTTTCCTATCCTCTTCCGGCAAAAGCAACACCATCATCAAGGCAACCACTGTCGTCAACGATGCTGCAAGAAGTGCGACAAAGACTTTTCGGTTACGATACTTATGCAAGTGATCCATCATGATGATCGCATTGTCTACGATCAACCCAAAGCTGATCGTCAAGCCAGCAATTGTGATCATATGAATGTCCACTTTCAAAAAATACAGCACCATCGCCGTCAAACTTAGATTGACCACAATTCCCAAAAACAGGATGCTGAGGTACTTCCAGTTGCGATTGATCAGGAAAATAAAGGTGATCAGAATCAGAATGGACAAGCCTGAACGCTGATAGATTTTGTTCAATTCCTTTTCAAGAAATTCCGTGTCGTCATTTTCCAGGCGAACTTCAAAACCTTGTGGAAGATTTACTTTTGCTGATTCGATGGCTGCTTTTAGCGTTTTTGCCAGCAAAACCTTATTCACCCCATCACGATTGATGGCTGTCAAAGTCACCGAATTATTACCATTGATTCGGTAATAGTTTGTGGCTTCACCTTCCTCCATCGTCACATGGGCGATATCCCGAAGCCGAACTTCCATGCCTCCCACTTGACGGATATTGAGATTCTCGAGTTGATCCAATGAATTCAACTTTCGATCTAAGGTCACAAAAAGGGTTTCGTCTTTATTATTATAGACCGTTCCCGGAAATTGCTGCCCAAAAGCTTGGTTAATCTCCGTATTGAGCATGTTTCGGGAAATGCCGAAAGACTGCATCTTTTGCGCATCAAAAGTCACGAAAACCTGCAAATCATTCGCTCCTCGGATCTGAACTTCCTCCACTTCAGCATATTGCGCCAAAGCTGGCTTCAGAACATCTTCAGCTATCTTTTTGATCTCAAAAGAAGCAAAAGGACCATTGACACTGTAAGTAAGAATTGGCGTTTTGAAGTCATCTCTAGCCAGTGCTGATTGGGTCACAATCGGATAAGTCAGCCGCTCGTCGAGCTGAGGATAGACTTGCCGGATCAAGGCCAAAACCTCAAACTTCTTCAACTCCATATCCGACTTTTTATCAAATCGAAGTGTAATCGATCCCCGATCATAGTTGGAAACTGAGGTGATTTTTTTGAGCTCGGATAGTTGGGAAAAAGCGCCTTCAAGAGGCGAAGTGGCTAGTTTTTCGATAATTTCGGGTGAAGATCGTGGAATTCCAAATCCAATTGTCAAGACAGGTTCACGCTCCCTTGGATTCAAATCCACAGATAGTAAAGGAACCACGGCAAAGCCCAATATTCCCAAAACCACAAATGCGATCAAAACCCGAAATGCCGTCATAGCTTTTCCTTTTTCCCCACCACAGAATCAAAAAACCAATACATCAACGGCACAAAATACAAAGCCGTCACTGTCCCGATAGTCAAACCTCCAATCACCGCAAAAACCAATGGCCGCTGCAAATCCGCACCCAATCCAGCACTGAAAATAATCGGACTCAAAGCCAAAATTGTAGTGATTGAGGTCATTAGGATTGGTTTGAGTCGGATTTTTCCAGCCTGATGAATAGCCGTTTCTAAAAGAGAACTTCCGGTCAAACCTTGATTTTCAGCAAGCTCAACTTTCATTCTGTTAATTGTGTCGATCTTGAGAATCGCATCATTCACCATAATCCCAAGCATCACGACAAGGCCAATAGCCGACATCACATTTAGCGTAGCTCCGCAAAGCAAAAGCACCAAAAATGCTCCACCAATTCCCAATGGCAAGGTAAATACCACGATCAGCGGCTGCACAAAGCTTTCAAATTGTGCGGCCAAAATAAAATAAAGCAACAAGACTGAAATCCCTAAAATCCCGATCAATTGCATGATGTTTTCCTGATCGCGGAAGTACTGACCTTTTGTTTCCACCGCTAGATTTTTGTCCACTCCCCATTTGATGAATTCAGCGGCTTGGTCATGGGGGTTTTTCGAATTGATCACTGCACTTTGAAAAATTCCTCCACGGTCAGCGGTAACATATTTATATTGGTCTGCGTAGCGAAAATCGACAAATTCCCGAAGCAAATAAGAGGTGCTATCCGAAGCATATACTCGAGTAGTTCTCAACAAATCCTCAAATCGCTCCTGATTTTCCTCTAGTCGGATCGGCGTGATCTCTCCGAATCTTCGAATATCTGTGATCGTAAAAACCCCGAAAAGTCGGGACAACTGATCCTGAACATTCTGAACAGGAATCTGATACAAGGCTAATTTCTCTGCGAGCAAAGTAAAAACTACCGATGATTCCTCTTGTAAACCAGGTCCTGGTTCCCAGCTTTCGGTAGGGAAAACCTCCAGCCAAGGTTTCATTTTGACAGCTTCGATCGGTTTCTTAGCCTTCAGATCTTTCCAACGAACTTCGTAATAAGGCAAATTAGAACTGAATAATTGATCAAACGCATTTGGAGCATCGCCTAAGACGAAAGTAGCCAAGGGGTAATCTGCCTCAAGTCGCTTCCTCAAATTTTCCAGTTGGGTTTCCTTTTCTTTTTCCGAAGGAAAAAGCAAGTAAAGCAGTGACTTCTGAATGGAGTTATCCCCGTCAAAAAGTAAAAACTGGCGAACTCCAATATCCGCTTCTGCCTGCTTGTAATCTTTGATTTCTTGAATCAATCCAACCAATCGATCTCGATTTTGACCGGCGGAAATGGGTTCATTCCAGTCGATTTCGAGCGTGGCATCGGGTTTTTCGATTTTGGGTAATCCTTCCGTTTCGAGCAAAAGACTCAAGCCCAAACCCAGCGGAATGATGATGAAAAACCCCAAAAGCGCCAGTTTTTTTCTCCCAAAAATCCGATAAAATCCCTTTTCATAAAGGCTCAAAACCTTCAGAAAAACCTTAGGCTCACCTTTGAGTGAATCTCGTTTTCCCACCCGAAAAATCAACCAGTACAAAAGTGGCAGCAGGACAAAAGCCACCAATAGCGAAACCGATAGAATCGCAGCAACAGCCACGGCCTGATCGTAAAACAAAGCTCCTGAAATCCCACTCAGAAATACCAGCGGCACAAAAACCGCCAAAGTCGTGAGCACCGAACTAATCAGCGCACCCATAACTTCATTAGAGCCCTGCACGCAGGCTTCAAACAATGGAATCCCAGCTTCCCGCTTCCGGGTGATATTATCCAACACAATGATTGCATTGTCAATCAACATCCCGATTCCCAATGCCAAGCCTGAAAGCGAAATGATATTGATTGAGATATTGAAAAAGTAAAAAACGAGAAAACTGATCAGCAAAGAAGACGGTAAACTGATGCCCATAATGAGCGGAATGCGATAATCTTTAATGAAAAGGAAAAGAACACCAAAAGCGAAGATCCCACCAAAAAGTAAACTGGTTTGAAGATTGGAAATGGCAGCATTCAATAAGCTGCTTTGATCTTGGGTAATCTCAAAGTCGACTTGAGGATAATCGACACGAAAAAGCTCAATTGATTCTTTTAACTCAGGGATCAACTCATTCATCTTGGCCGAAGCTTGCTTATGCACGGTGATTACGAGCCCTTCCTTTTGACCAAAAAGGTGATATCCGAGCATTTCCTGCGTCTCGTATTTGGCAGTCGCCACTCTTCCCAATGGCACTATTGCACCGCTTGGAGAGCGAACTGGCAGTGATTCTATGTCACGCGGTGAGTCGACACGCGTCGCTAGTCGGAGATAATACCGAAACTGCCCATCTTTCACACTGATGCCCGGCAACTCTGCATTTCCGGATTTGATGGCTTCAATCAGTTCAGTTTGGGTCATACCCAGTGCTGCTAATGCGGCATCATTCGGCTGAACAGAGATGATGCGTTCCCTTTTTCCGTTGATATCAACTAAAGAAACTCCGGGTAGCTGCTCGATTCGCTTCTTGAGTACATTCTCAGCCAAAAGACTAACCTCAACCTGATCTACATCTGCTTTTGGAATGACTTGAACCCGAGCAACTGGAATATCAGAAGTATTGATTCGGATTACTTCAGGCCGAGGAAGATCATTGGGGAGGGAATTGGTCAGGCGGTCGATCTTTTCATTGACATCGATGTAGGCCAATTCCATTTTGGTTCCATAGTCAAAAGTCAAACGAACCGTCCCAATCTCCGAACCCGCCTTGCTTTCCATTTCCTCCAAACCATTGAGTGTAATCAAGCCCTCACGGATTTGCTGAAGGACGTTTTGCTCGATGGATTCTGGAGAGGCATTGGGATAGGTGACCTTGACCACGATCTGAGGTACATCAATCGGTGGCAAAAGTGAAATCGGCAACAGCCGAAACACAATCACCGAAAACACCATCAAGGCCAAAAAAGACATCGTCACTGCGATCGGCCGCTCAAGCAAAAATCGGATCATG
>CAYTXN010000230.1:4259-5637 GCA_964441195.1 uncultured Limnohabitans sp. | reverse complement strand
TTGCAAGGGGACCAAATTTGTGGAAAATTAACTTAAATAAAAAATCGAATTAGCCTTGAAAAAGTCAATTTTTAGAGAATCTTTCTGAAGGTCAGAATAATATTTGGCTCAAAATATCATTCCAAAACCATTCTCTTTCACTATCTATTTTTGATAAAACTTTCAATTGGGTTGTTGTGATAACTCAAGTTTTTTCTTTATGTGTTGAAAGCTATCCTTTTAGGCTTTTGGTATTCAGAAATGATTCAAAATGAATTTGAATCTGGCAATTCACTTGGCATTCCCTATTTTTGACTTGATCCAAATTAGGATTTAATTAACCCAATTTATGACTAGAGATCTTTTTGAAGAATTTTCTCCCTCAAATAAGGACGAATGGATTAATCAGGCGATTAAAGATTTGAAGGGGAAAGATTTTGAGCAAAGCTTGAATACAAAGCTGTGGGAGAATCTTGAACTTGCTCCTTTTTATACCCAGGAAGATCTTTTTGGATTGCAAAAATTACCCGAAAATAGTTTTGAAAATGCTTCTGAGGTTGCCGGTCTTCCGTCCAGAAACTGGGTAAATTTTGTGCCTGTTTACCCAAAGACAACCAATGAAGAAGTTCTGAATGCATTGGAAAATGGAGCGAATGGTCTCATGCTCCATTTGCAAGGAAATGAAAATCTGGATCAGGTTCTGAAAGGAGTGCAGCCAGAATTCATTTCTATTTTGATCAAGCCATTGGGAGATCCATTGTTGGCTTTGAAAGCTTTTCTGGCTTGGACTAATAGCATTAAAGTGGAAGAAAATAAACTCAGTGGAGGCTTAGTGTGGTCACCAATCGATTTGCTTTTTGAGGAGGGAAAAAGTTTAGAAGATGCGATTTTGGTGTTGAAGGACGTATTGGCTATTTGCCCTAAATCTAAAAATTTTAAAGGCTTTAATTTCAATTTCAGCAGATATGCAGAAGCGGGTGCAACAGGCTTGGATGAGTTGATTTTTGGCTTTGGTGAATTGATTGAATTGATAGACCAATCCGGTGTCGAACCGAAATTGTTTTTTGAGAAATGTGGATTTTTCACAGCAATTGGTGACTTGCATTTTCCTGAAATCGCAAAATTGAAAGCAATCCGCTTTTTTGCTTCTGAACTCGCTTTGCAATACGATATTGATCTGAAACCCCAAGATATTTTCATTTTTGCAAAAACTTCAGATTGGTCCAAATCAGTTCTCGATATAAATACCAATTTGATTCGTCAAACTTATGAAGCAATGGCCGCAGTTCTAGGCGGAGCAAATGGAATTTGGGTTGTGCCCCTTCAAAATCAAAATGCATCAGAACTTGAGCTTCGGATCGCCCGAAACGTTTCTTCGATTTTAATTCATGAATCCTAT
>CAYTXN010000230.1:0-4159 GCA_964441195.1 uncultured Limnohabitans sp. | reverse complement strand
CCCCTAAGGATTTGAAGCCAAACAGAGCTTCATATTTAGTGGAACTTCAAAACCAGACTAACTCATGAGGCCAGACTTTAAAATTTGGAAAACCAGTCTTGGCGAGACTGAGTTGCAAAAAAATCAAACTATTTGGGAATCTCCTGAAAAGATTTCAGTTCCGGATCGCTTTAATTCAGAGGAAATTGAAAAGCTACCCCATTTAAGTTTTGCAGCTGGAATTCCACCATTTCTCCGTGGGCCTTACAGTACGATGTATGTGCAGCGAGCTTGGACGATCCGTCAATATGCAGGCTTTTCCACTGCGGAGGAATCCAATGCTTTTTATCGGAAAAACCTAGCGGGAGGACAAAAAGGTCTTTCCGTTGCTTTTGATCTGGCTACTCACCGAGGCTATGATTCAGATCATCCACGTGTGCAAGGAGATGTAGGCAAAGCCGGAGTTGCCATCGATACGGTGGAGGATATGAAAATCCTTTTTGACCAGATTCCATTGGATCAAATGTCCGTTTCCATGACCATGAACGGTGCAGTGATACCAATTTTGGCGTTTTTCATAGTCGCAGCAGAGGAGCAAGGAGTAAAGCCTGAACAACTTTCGGGTACCATTCAGAATGACATATTGAAGGAGTTCATGGTGCGGAATACCTACATCTATCCTCCTCAACCAAGCATGAAGTTGATTGCGGATATATTTGAATTTACTTCGCAAAAGATGCCAAAGTTCAATTCGATTTCCATCTCAGGTTACCATATGCAGGAAGCAGGAGCTACGGCGGATTTGGAATTGGCATACACACTGGCGGATGGCTTGGAATATCTTCGAACTGGGATCAAAGCCGGACTAGATATCGATAATTTTGCGCCAAGACTTTCCTTTTTCTGGGCAATAGGAATGAATTACTTTATGGAAATCGCCAAGCTGCGAGCAGGTCGATTGCTTTGGTCGAAGATCGTGAATCAGTTTAATCCCAAAGATCCGAAATCACTTGCTCTTCGCACACACTGCCAGACTTCAGGTTGGTCGCTAACCGAGCAAGATCCTTTCAATAACGTCACTCGAACCGCTATTGAGGCTTTGGCCGCAGCCATGGGACATACTCAGTCGCTGCACACCAATTCACTGGATGAGGCGATTGCTTTGCCCACGGATTTTTCCGCACGAATTGCCAGAAATACCCAACTGGTCTTGCAAGAAGAAACTGGAATCACTCAGGTGGTTGATCCATGGGGAGGTTCGTATTATGTCGAATATTTGACTGATCAGTTGGTGCAGCGAGCTTGGACTTTGATTGAGGAAGTGGAGGAATTGGGAGGAATGGCGAAAGCAATCGAGACCGGCCTTCCAAAGCTCCGAATTGAAGAAGCCGCTGCCAAAAAGCAAGCAAGAATTGACAGTGGGCGGGATATCATAGTCGGAGTCAATCGCTATCAGGTTAATGAAAAGAGTCAGATTGAAGTTCGTGACGTAGACAATCAGGCTGTGCGAGATTCGCAAATTGCACGATTGAAGGAAGTGAAATCTAAAAGGAATCAAATTGAGGTAATCCAAAGCCTGGAAGTGATCACTGAAGCTGCTAAAACAGGAGATGGCAATTTGCTGGCTTTGGCAGTAGAAGCAGCGCGAAAAAGGGCTACTTTAGGAGAAATCTCCGATGCGATGGAAATAGTCTTTGGAAGGCACAAAGCCCAAACCCAAGCCATCTCAGGAGTTTATGCATCAGAAGTGAGAAATCAGGATTCATTCAAAAAAGCACAGGAATTATCAGATCGTTTTGCGGAGCTGGAAGGCCGGCGTCCACGGATATTAGTGGCCAAAATGGGGCAAGACGGACATGATCGTGGGGCGAAAGTCATTGCGACTGGATTTGCAGATTTGGGTTTTGATGTGGATATCGGGCCACTATTTCAGACGCCTCAGGAAGTAGCAGAGCAGGCTATCGAAAATGACGTGCATATCGTTGGAGCATCGTCTTTGGCCGCTGGACATAAAACTTTGGTGCCTCAGTTAATTGAAGCCTTGCGAGAACTCGGTCGTCCTGACATCATGGTGGTGGCAGGAGGAGTGATTCCTCAGAAGGATTACGACTTCCTTTTTCAAGCAGGTGTTTCGGCTGTTTTCGGGCCCGGTACTGTGCTTTCGGAAGCTGCAATAGAGATTTTGGATAAATTAATAGAAACCGGCTGAGCTAGTTTCAACAATATTCTTTGGGTATGGAAGCATTCATTTTGATTTATGATCAGGGTCTTGAAAAAGGAGAACAGGAGTCTTTTTTTGAAAAGTTAGGCCCTTCTCCCAAAGAAAAAATTCCACTCAATCAATTTTCCTGGGAAAAATTTTCCGAAAAAGACCTCTTGCTGTTTTGGGTATCCGATGAGCAGGCCAAAGAATTACTGACAAAAGCTCCTGAGAAGGCTCCCAAAATCGTTTTTCTTCCACATCCAGAGTTAAAAAACCTCGCCAAGTCTTTTGGAGTCAAAAGCTCGAAAAAGGAGGTTTTTGAACAATTGGAAAAGATTAAGGAAATCGAGCCATTTGATCTGCTGATGGTCAATGAAGTTCCTTGTTTTAACTCGCTTGTCGTTGGGGATAAGCTGGGGATTCTGTATGATCCGGTGGAAATTGGTTTATTCAATAACTTTAAAACCAGGTTTAGGAGGTTTTTGGAACTTTTCAGAAAGGTGAAGCTCCAGGCCTATCAGTTTACCTATAAGGATGGCGAGGAAGAAAAGTCAATGGAAATAGCCGCAATGGGATTTTTGGCTGTAGGGCATAATCAAAGCAATATTGTTTTTAGAAGACTAATCCAAAACTCCGGGCTGAATGATGGTATGCTGCACTTGATCATTTTCGCTCCGAAAAGCCTTTTTTCCTTAATCAGCTTCGGGCTTCAAAATTTATTCTTTCCGATAAAAGGTGGAAGAATTCCGGATTTCGTGGGGTATTTATCCACTTCCGAGATCAAGATTCAAAGTGAGAGTGAAATGCATTTGGGCTTGGATGGGCTTGAATCAAAGGAGAAGTTTGTGTGTCTGAGTTTGTCAGAAAAAAAACTACCAGTCTTTACGGGTTTTGAAGAATCTATAGCTACCAAGACTGTTGCCAAAGAGGTAAATCTGGAAAGACTGCCAACTGGAAGGCTCAAGGTAGAGTTGACCAAAAGATATCTTCCTTGGTTTAGGCATGCGACTGTTGAGGAGTTTAAGGAGCTGTTCACCATAATCCGGGAAAACTCCCAAACGACTACCAATTACCTAGTTTTAATGGCTTTATCCACGCTGATTGCAACTTTCGGGTTATTCGGAGATTCAGGACCAGTGGTAATTGGAGCGATGATTTTGGCGCCTTTGATGGGGCCGATTATTTCCCTGGCCATGGGTGCACTTCGGCAGGATGAGAAGTTGATCAAAGGAAGCTTAATCACGATTTTCTGGGGGATTTTCCTAGGGCTCTTTTTTGCAATTTTAATTACCTGGATCACGCCGCTGAAGACTCCTACGGGGGAGATTTTGGCTAGAATACGACCCAATTTGCTGGACTTGGGAATTGCTGTAGCCTCCGGAGTTGCAGGTGCATTTGCCTATTCCCGAGAGGAAATTGCCAAAACACTTGCCGGAGTGGCGATCTCTGTAGCTTTGGTACCTCCTCTGGCGGTGACGGGAATTGGACTGGGTTGGGGCGATTGGAATATTTTCTGGGGAGCAGCATTGCTATTGGGTACCAACCTTGCCGGAATTGTCATGGCTGCAGCCCTGACTTTCTTGGTTTTGGGATTCAGTCCTTTTGAAATCGCGAAAAAGGGTCTTTTGATCTCTTTGGGGATATTTTTACTCGTGGCAGCACCCTTGATCTGGAGCTTTTCCAAAATGGTTCAGGAGAACAAAATCATCCAAAATCTTAGCGAGAAAGATATTCCGCATGGGCTCCTTAGAGATGTTCGTGTCCTTAGTCTTAGTCCTTTGAGGCTTTCCTTAACCATCCTTTCAGATCGAGAACTTCACAAGGAGGATTTTTTGCAGATCCAAAAAGAAATTCAGGAAAAACTCAATGAACCTGTGGCCTTGGAATTGAGACTGGGTGTAGAGGTAGTTTCGCTGACTAAGGATTCAAACTTTCCATAAACTTCATCTGCTCCCAAAAAGGTAAAGCCCGAGTCTT
>CAYTXN010000229.1:0-5648 GCA_964441195.1 uncultured Limnohabitans sp. | reverse complement strand
AGCACTATCCCTATAGGGAAAACCTATAATTACCATGCAAAGCTTTCGAACCGAATTAGAAAACCCGATTGTAGAACGTGATATTCTTGAATTGGAGCGGAAAATCGCTCTTTTCAACGAAGGAAAAATCGACGAAGAAAAATTCCGGAGCCTCCGTCTTGCCCGTGGTGTCTATGGACAGCGGCAGCAAGGCGTACAAATGATCCGGATCAAACTCCCTTATGGGCGAGTGAATTCCGCCCAATTGCGTCGAATTTGCAAAGTTTCGGAGGAATATTCTACCGGAAGATTACACATTACCACGCGTCAGGATATACAGATTCATTACGTGAGTTTGGATAGAACTCCTCAGCTTTGGGCAGAATTGGAGCGAGATGATGTCACGCTACGCGAAGCCTGTGGGAATACAGTTCGAAATGTCACCGCATCGGAATTGGCGGGGATTGATCCAAATGAGCCATTTGATGTGACTCCCTATGCAGATGCGACTTTTCGATATTTTTTGAGAAATCCGGTTTGTCAGGAGATGGGACGCAAGTTCAAGATGTCCTTTTCTTCCTCTGATGAAGACATTGCCTTAAGCTACTTGCATGACTTGGGCTTCATCCCTAAAGTAAAAATTGTGGATGGTAAGGAAGTTCGTGGCTTCAAAGTGATGCTCGGTGGAGGTTTGGGTTCTCAACCTCGACATGCGGATTTGATTTCTGAGTTTATCGAAACTGACCAAATTATTCCTTTCACAGAAGCTGTCCTTCGGATCTTTGACCGACATGGCGAGCGAGCTAGAAGAAATAAAGCCAGAATGAAGTTCTTGGTGAAAGATCTTGGAGTGGAGGCTTTTTTGGATTTGGTAGAAAAAGAGAAAAAAGCACTTCCATTCTCAAGTTTTCCTCTTGATTTTGAAAACTATGAATTGGAAAGAGCACTTCCGAATCCAGAAACACCAACACTTGAAAAGCAACCTGGGCTTGATTTTGAGCTTTGGAAACTGACCAACGTCCTTCCTCAAAAGCAGGAAGGTTACGTGGCGATTGGAGTCAAAGTCCCGCTTGGGGATTTTTACATCGATCAGGCAAGAACTTTGGCTGATTTAGTTGAAAAATATGCAAACAATGAAGTTCGATTTACACTTCGTCAAAACTTTCTGATCCGTGACGTGCGAGAAGATTTGGTTCCCTTTTTCTATCAGGAACTTCAGAAAATCGGTCTTGGACAGCGCGGTTACAATACCCTTGGAGATATCACGGCTTGCCCAGGGACTGATACTTGCAACCTAGGTATTGCGAGCTCTACAGGAATCGCGGTCGAACTTGAGAAAGTGATTCTTGAAGAATACCCACAATACCTTCAAAACCGAGATTTGGTCATCAAAATCTCCGGCTGCATGAATGCTTGTGGTCAGCACAACATGGCTCACATTGGTTTTCAGGGCATGTCCATGAAATCCGGTAAAACCGTAATTCCAGCACTTCAGGTATTACTGGGTGGTGGAAATCTGGGTGATGGAAATGGCCGCTTTGCAGATAAAGTTACCAAAGTTCCAAGTCGTCGTGGACCTCAGGCACTTCGGGTTTTATTGGATGATTTTGAGAAGAATGCAGGAGGAAAAGACTTCCTCGAATACTACGACAAGCAAGGTCAAATGTATTTTTATGAGCTTTTGAAAGAACTTAGCGATGCATCGACCGTAACGGAATCCGATTCTGTGGATTGGGGACACAATGAAGCCTACGAAGTGGCAGTTGGAGTTGGCGAATGCGCCGGAGTTGTAATTGATTTAGTGGCGACATTGCTTTTGGAAGCATTGGAAAAACTCGATCAAGGCCAAGAAGCGTTGGAACAAGGCCGATGGTCAGACAGTATCTACCATCATTATGCTGGTTTGATCAACGCTGCCAAAGCACTCTTGCTAAGCGAAGATACCAGCACCAATAGCTACGCAAATATCATTTCGCTTTTCGATGAGAAGTTTGTTGAAAGCGGAAAAATAAACATGGAAGGCACCTTTGCAGAAAAAGTTTATCAAATCAATCAGAATGAACCTACTGAAGAATTTGCAAGCGCGTATGCAAAGCAAGCTATGGACGTATACAGTCTGCTGAAAACTTACCGAGAGGAGGAAGTGGAAGCATGAGAACGATAAGCCATCCAAAAGTAAGTCTTGTTGGAGCAGGTCCCGGAGATCCTGAACTGATCACTTTGAAAGCAATCTTGGCATTGAACACTGCAGATGTGGTGCTGTATGATGCATTAATAGACCCTGTTTTGTTAAAACATGCGCCAGATACTGCTTTAAAAATCTTTGTCGGTAAGCGAGTAGGAAAACATTCCACTCCTCAGGAAGATACGAATCAACTTTGCGTCAGCTTGGCAAAAAAGCATGGACACGTCGTAAGACTCAAAGGCGGCGATCCATTCGTCTTCGGTCGTGGTGCTGAGGAAATCGAATACATCGAGGCATTCGGGATTCCGACAGCATTGATACCGGGGATTACTTCCGCTATTGCGGTACCGGCATCGGCTGGTATACCTGTGACAAAACGAGGGGTTTCCGAAAGTTTTTGGGTAGTGACAGGGACGACATCTTCCGGTGAACTATCTCGGGATTTGGCTTTAGCCGCTCAATCCACAGCGACAGTTGTGATTCTAATGGGCACCAAAAAGCTGGCAGAAATCGTTGAGGTTTATCAGCAATTTGGAAAATTAGATCTGCCGATAGCGATCATCCAAAGCGGAACCACCAATGAAGAAAAGATTGTGGCAGGCTATATTTCTGATATTGAGCATAAAGCCAAAGAAGCCCAAACCGAAGCTCCTGCGATTATAATCGTGGGGGAAGTGGTGAAAGAAAGCGTTAAATTGGCTGAGGTTTATCGGGAAGTTGTTAAAATGGAAATACGGTAGAAACGCTAAATAGGCTCCCTACGGCCGCTAAATACGATAGAAATATGCTTCCTCCGATCGTGAAAATAGAATGGAAATATGCTGCACGAAATACTATTGAAATAAACTCCCTTCGGTCGTGAAATATTTCGTCCGACGAAGGAGGACTTATTTCAACAATATTTCTACTGTATTTCTTAATGAAATCTTGCTTCTAGTATCTAACTTTTCGCATCTGATAAAATGAACCATCTTTATCCCATATTCCTCAAAGTCCACGAGCTCAACGTATTGTTGGTTGGCGGAGGTTTTGTAGCTACTGAAAAGTTGGAATTTCTATTGAAATCAAGCCCAGAGGCTCAGGTGACAGTGGTTTCGAGGGAGTTTAGACCTGAGTTTTTGGAGGTAGCGGAAAAAGCTGAGACGGTCACTTTGATCGAAGATGTATATCACGAGAAGTACCTCGGTGGAAAGCATATCGTGATCGGCGCAACTGATAATAAAGCTGTCAACCGACAAATCCGAGACGAGGCAAAAGAGCGATTTCTCTTGGTTAATATTGCGGATACCCCAGAATTGTGTGATTTCTACCTAGGTGGAATTGTCACAAAAGGGAATCTAAAAATCGCCATTTCCACCAACGGGAAATCTCCTACCACGGCCAAGCGGCTTCGGCAGCTTTTGGAAGAAGTACTGCCAGAGGAAATCGACGATCTTTTACTCAATCTCAATGCATATCGGGAGACGCTAAAAGGAGACTTTGAATTCAAAGTGAAAGCGATGAACGAGATTACTGAAGGACTTGTGAAAAAGGTAGAAAGCTAAAATCAGAAGTCAGAAAAATAGGGCCTTTGAAGTTTAGGTAATTTCGAAGGTCTCAAATAAATCGGTGGATTGGTCCTTTGAATTTTCGCTAAATCAAATTGGTTAAGCAACAACATAAATTATAACCCACCGCTGTTACTCCATTAATTTTTTATTTCATCCAGTTCCCGTATTTTTGGGCACCATTGAAAAACGAATCAATTATTTAAGTTTATGGCATATTTATTCACCTCAGAGTCAGTGTCTGAGGGTCATCCTGACAAAATCTCTGACCAAATCTCCGATGCGCTGATTGACAACTTTTTGGCCTTCGACCCCAATTCCAAAGTAGCTTGTGAAACATTAGTAACCACCGGACAAGTTTTCTTAGCTGGCGAGGTGAAATCTGAAGTTTACCTTGATGTACAAAAGATAGCTAGAGATGTAATCAACCGAATTGGCTACACCAAAAGTGAATACATGTTTGAGGGCAATTCCTGTGGAGTGCTTTCTGCCATTCATGAGCAGTCTGCCGATATCAACCAAGGCGTCGAGCGCAAGAATCCTGAAGAGCAGGGTGCAGGTGACCAAGGGATGATGTTTGGCTATGCTACCAACGAAACCGAAAACTATATGCCGCTTGCACTGGATTTATCACACATGATTCTGAAAGAGCTTGCTGCATTACGTAGAGAAAACAATGACATCACTTACCTAAGACCTGATTCCAAATCTCAGGTGACCATCGAATACAGTGATGACAACGTGCCTCAGCGAATCGATGCGATTGTGGTTTCTACCCAACATGATGACTTCGACGAAGAAGAAGCCATGCTGGCAAAAATCAAATCCGATATCATCAGCATTTTGATTCCAAGAGTGAAGGCTCAATTGAAGCCGGAGCTTCAGGAGTTATTCACTGAAGAAATCAAGTACCACATCAACCCAACAGGGAAATTTGTGATTGGTGGACCTCATGGAGATACTGGATTGACGGGTAGAAAAATTATCGTTGATACTTATGGTGGGAAAGGCGCACACGGCGGAGGAGCTTTCTCCGGAAAAGATCCTTCCAAAGTTGACCGCTCAGCTGCTTATGCTACACGCCATATTGCTAAAAATATGGTAGCCGCAGGCGTTGCTGACGAAATTTTGGTTCAGGTTTCTTATGCGATCGGTGTAGCCAAGCCAATGGGTATATATATCAATACTTATGGCACAGCTAAGGTTGGATTAAGTGATGGGGAAATCGCCAGAAAAGTTGAAGCCATCTTCGATATGAGACCTTATGCAATCGAGCAGCGATTGAAGCTAAGAAATCCGATTTATGAGGAAACAGCAGCTTACGGTCACATGGGTAGAAAAAATGAAGTGGTCAAGAAAACCTTCACTTCTCCTTATCGGGAATCAATCGTCAAAGAAGTAGAGCTTTTCACTTGGGAGAAATTGGATTTTGTAGATCAAGTGAAAGCTGCTTTTGGAATATAGAATCCAAAGCTTTTAACATACAAAAGCCCCCAAAAAGCTTCAAAACTTCTTGGGGGCAATTTTTTTGATGGAATATTCCCTTTAAGCATTTGTAAGGGTTCGTCGGATCATATCCAGATTGACTCGGATTTCTTCGATACTTTCCCATTCTCGATCTTGCGTTCCATGCTCGATTCCCACGTAGCCATTGAACTTGTGTCCTACTACTATTTTCATCATTCGCTCATAGTCGAGGGGATGTTCTTTGCCCATATCATCCCACACTCTTGGCTTTAAGCTTACTCCTTTTGCTTTAGGCATCAATTCATCCACACCCCGATAGGAGTCATAGCTTGAAATTTTGTCACCTTCTCTTTGCAAAACGAAGTTTCCAAAATCTGGGAGCGTTCCGGCGCGACGATGTGAGGTTTCTTTGATTAGTTCTGCCAGCCATTTTCCATTGCTGGAAAAGCCTCCATGGTTCTCCACCACTA
>CAYTXN010000228.1:0-5660 GCA_964441195.1 uncultured Limnohabitans sp. | reverse complement strand
AACCCAGATATTGGATTTTGAAAAGGTAATTGCCTTCTCTGACATTGGTCATTTCAAATTCCCCATCCATTTCAGAAATGGTACCATAAACTTGGGCTGAGTCCGAAACTGAAAGCAAAAGAATATTTGCATAAGGAATAGGATTCTGTTTTCCGTATTCAAAAACTCTACCCTTAACGGTGTAGGATTGGGAAAAGCTACTGGTTACTGTACCTAATGCAAAAAGAAAAAAGAATAGATATTTCATTGATATGGGTAATTCTGGGAAGATATGCTGAATTGAAAATTAAGTCTGTGCTTAATTTAGTATACAAAGAAAAAGCTCCAAGGTTTATATTCCTCTCAAGAATTAGCTGAGCGGTAGATTAGCAAAATGAACAGTACTCTATTAGGTAAAACCAACTAAATGATATTGGACTGTTTTCATAAATAGTCCTGAAAATCAGAAAGTTTTAAACTCTGACAAAAATTGTCGGAAATGAATGTTATTTTTTTAATCATTAAGATGTTTATAAAAGCAACATTTCTAACTTAGCTGGCGTAAAGAGAAACAGCTATGGAAACCACAGAAAAAATCAGCATCACATCTAAAACCCTGGCTTCGGGAAATTGCCAGGTAAAGTTTTTTGTAGAGGATGAGAATAAGCCACAATACGGATACTTGCTTGTCACCGAGCCCAAACCAGTAGGAGATATTATAGACGAAATAAAAAACCGTCTGGAAAGAAGAAAACTTGAAGCTCAAAATCTGAACCCGTTTTTTCCGCTTTCTCCTACCTCGGATGATAATAATTTTTACCTCTTTTCGGCATGAGCTACTTAGCATCGAATCTCAGGTTTTTGCGAAAGCAAAAAAACATCACCCAGAATGATCTAGCTGATCAACTCGATGTGCAGCGTACGATGATCTCTGCTTATGAAGATGGTAGATCTGAACCAAAACTTGCTACGCTTCAGAAATTGGCGGATATTTTAGAAGTGGGAGTAGAGGAGCTTTTAGACCACGATATTGAAAAATCGGGAAGAAAAGCACTCCAAAATCGTGGATTGAATATTCTCACGATCGCAACTGATGATAATGATCAGGAGAATATTACCCTTGTAGGTCAAAAAGCTTCTGCAGGATATTTAAATGGTTTTGCAGATCCGGAGTACATGGAGACCCTTCCTCAGTTTCATTTACCCAACCTTTCCAGACAGGCAACCTACCGTGCATTTGAGCTTTCGGGGGATTCTATGTTGCCTTTGATTCCAGGAACCATTGTCATTGGAGGATTTGTGGACCAATTGAAGCAAATCAAAAGTGGTAAAACCTATGTGCTAGTGACTCAAACAGAAGGAGTGGTTTACAAGCGTGTTTTCAATTATTTGGAGGAAAATGGCAAGTTGTTTTTAGTCTCGGATAATGAACACTACAAGCCTTATGAAGTCAAGGGACAAGATGTACTCGAAATATGGGAGGCAAAAGCCTTTATCAGTACTGATTTCCCAAATCCGGGAGATAAAAAGAAGCCGTTAACCTTGGATGACCTCGGTGAAATGATACGGGATATTCATGCGGATCTCAGGAAAATTAGAGGTTAATTCCTTGAAAGTGTCGCTTCAGAGATCTGTTGGCTAGTTTGTGTTTGTCCTACCCAAGATTTTCCATCATTTGCGATTTGGAAGGCGAAGGAAACATTATCAGTACTTTGGTCAATTTCAAAATACGTGGAGTAAAGAATGTTTTCATCAAATCTACCTGTTCCTCTTCCAATCTCTGTATTAAAAAGATAATAGTTAAAAGAGAATTCATTTCCGATTTGAGCGATTTCAAAATAACCTACTCGAATGCCATTTTCTCTTAGCCACCATTTTCCTGAAAACTCAGGGATTTCTTCCTCCAAACTCAGCGACTTCTGAATCTCCTCACCTTCTGGGTTGCTCTTTCTGATGTCCACAACCCCACCTGATGTATTTGGTTGAACTGGTTCAATGTAATCGGTCTTGGGATTATCATTCGATACAATTGGTTCTGGTTCAAGCACGTAAGGCTCTTCCTCAGGGACACACATTGCAATTAAAATCATAAATCCTACAATCCCTCCCAAAGCCCATAGGTAGTTTTTAGCCCACCAACTTTTGGGTTTGGGGACTGGAGAAACGAAAGTACGGGGATTTGGACGCGGGTCAGAATAAGTTGGTTTTTTGGTGATGAGTTTTTCAAGGACTTTTGTCAGTTCTCCTACATCATAGTTCCATCGAGAACTCGTTAATTCCTGTGCATGCCGAAGCGTAAGCTCCCTTAGATCATCTGGCAACTCCTGGGAGTCAGGCATATCTGCGCCATTTACTAAAACGGGGATAACACGAATGTTTCTCTTTAGCGCTTGAGCTATTTCTTTTCTGACCCAATCATCATCTTTTTGAATCCGTTTGACCCCATTGGAATCGGTGACTCGCAGCCAATGTGGGCCAATCATTGCCAAAAGGACCTTGCTTTCATTTAAAGCTTTGGCGATGGATTCATCGAAATTCAATCCTGCCTCGAGTGTTTCTACATCGTAGAAGATATTTTCTTTTCCGAAGACTTGCTCTAGTTTGTCTTTTAACCGACCCGATTCACCAGAAGTGTCCTCTCGGCGATAACTGATAAAAATTTTCCCATTTGACATAAAAAAACCTGATTAATACCTATCTAAAGGTAAATAAATCAGGTAATTAAAAGCAAATCTTAAAGGACTATTCTCCTGCAATTAAGTCTGCAAAACCAGCCTTCATTTTACTTACAGCATCAAAAGTAGGGTCAATGTTGACGACCCCTTTTCCCAATTCATGCCAATAGCCATCTCCGCAATTGATATAGGCACCACGTTTATTTCCGGCCTCATCTTTGGCAAGTTCATAATGGTAATCTGGTGTAAATACGATTTTCATCAGCTGAATGGCATATTCCCAATTCACCATCCGAGATGTACCTTTGATTTCAAAAATCACTTCCCTTACTGAAAAGTGAACAGTCAGACTACAATCGGAAATTACATCAGTTACTTGGCGATAATCAATTTTTAGAGGTGCCTCTTTTTTGACCGTTTCGTAGATTGCCTGAATCAGATCTTGAGCTATTAGCTGCCATTCTTCTTGATTTGAGGGGATTTTCACGCCTTCATCTTTCCCTTTTTCCAGGGGAGTAATTGTAATTCCCCCGTCCTCGATGTCTTTACTTGTCCAGCGGGTTTTGTCAAAAAGTTGCTGCAACGGCTTGATCCAAACTGAATTCAGGTCGCCTTTGTAGTTATAGTCGTCGTTGATCGTAAATCCTTCATCAAAAATTTCCTCCTCGCTGAGTTCTTCCCGTTCGGTATAGTGCAGATCAAGTGCGACAGTGAGATCACCTTTTGACCAGTCTAATGCCAAGCGGAAGACATGGCTGTAGGGTGGTGGAACAATCCCAGAATCATATTCTAAAACAAGGCCGGTGATGCTGCTTTTTGTAAGTGTCATTGCGTAAGCTTTGCGCAAAAGTATGGTTTTTCGGGCAATTTAGTGGTTATTTTGCAGCCCAATCAAAACTCTATGGAAGACCTTCTAGATCATATTTCGTCAGAGATTTATCAAAAATCCTATGTGATTGTCGATGATTTTGTCGATGAGGAGTTTCGAGGAGCCCTTCTAGCCGAGCAAATCGAGTTGGCCAATCATGGAAAATTTCGTCATGCTGCTGTAGGAAAAGGCGGTCAAAAGCAAGTTAGAACTGAGATCAGAAGTGATGAGGTGTTTTGGATGGACGCGGATGAGCTGACTTCTTTGCAGAAAGCCTATTGGGAAAAAATTGAGGAAATCAGAAAAGTGTTGAATCAGCGTTGCTTTTTGGGATTAAGATCCTTTGAGGGGCATTTTGCGAGATATCCGGTTGGGTCTTTTTACAAGCGACATTTAGATCAATTTCATGCCGTTCCGCATCGGGTAGTCACAGTGATTTTATACCTGAATGAAACTTGGTCTGAGGAAGATGAAGGAGCGCTTCGAATGTATTTTCCGCAGGATGATGGTTCTGAATTGACCGAAGATGTCTTGCCTTTGGGCGGGAGGTTGGTTGTGTTTCTAAGTGGTGAGATTCCCCATGAAGTTCTTCCAACCAAAAAGGAGCGAATCAGCATCACAGGATGGTTGAAGGACATTGATTAGCGCAACTGAATTGTAATATTTTTTACTTCATTCTTGAGTTCAAAGGCCGCTTTGGAAAATGCAGGAGCACTAAAGTAAGCTTTGGCGTTATTCGAAAATCCATATTTCTCCAACGGATATCCAAACGGATTGGTATTCAATTCTCCGTTTTCATCGGCATCATGAATGACGGAAATGGCATATTTTCCAGGCTTCAAATTCTCAATCCTGATAAAGGATTTTCGATTTACTACTTTTATAGAAAAAGATTTGACCGCCAGTTCGGGCTTGTCAGGGTAGCCTTTTTCTGAGTTAAAAACCAGAATTCTCACCACTCCTTCATCTGATTTAGCTCCTTGGATATGCAAATCGATGATGCCTGTATTTTGCGAAGCACCAGAAAGTAAAATCAGAAAAATGAAATTCAGTACCAATGAAATCATATAAGATTGTAAGTCTTTTCGCGATTGATTTTCCCACTTTCTGTTTGCAAAAAGGAAGGTAGAAAGTAGATTGTTTTTGGAGTTTTGTACTTACCTAAAATGTCCAACAGCCTTGATTGCAAAAGCTTCGCCAGTTCTTTATCAGGCTCAGTTTTTTCCAAAATCAACACCAATTTTTGTCCAAGTTTTTCATCTTTTTCACCAAAAAAGAAATAGCGACAACCAGGGAAAAATTCGGTAATCAAAGCTTCAGACTTCTGCTCCAACAGCTCCGGGTGTATTTTTAAACCTCCTGAATTGATCACAAAATCCGCTCGGCCTAGCCAATGAAAGCTGGTTTCGGTTTCCAATTTCACCAAGTCATTAGTCTGAATCCTCTCCGGTCCGCTCATCGGTGATTTAATCCAGATCGCACCTCGATCATCTTGACCGATTCTAACGCCGGGAAGGGTTTGGTATTTCACTTCTCCTTTGGTAATCTTAGCTAAGGAAATGTGAGAAACTGTCTCGGTCATACCATAAGTTTGCCAAGCAGAAAGTTGATTTTCGACCAGATTGCTTTTGAGTTTTTGGGAAATAGGTGCGCCACCAATGATTAGGTGGGACACTTTTTTAAGTTTAGCCAAAGCTTGCGGATCGTCAAGACATGCTTCTACCTGAAGTGGAACCATAGCCACAAAATCGAGCGAAATGTTGTCGGCAAAGTCTAAAAATGGATTTGATTTCGGTTCTACAAGCCAAATGGGACAATCCCAAACCATCGCCCGGACGAGCATCATTTTGCCGGCAATGTATTCAGGGTTCAGGCAGCAAAGAAGTTTTGTTTCTGAATTGGTGTTAAAAAAAGCACCGGTAGCTTCAGCGCTCTGAAGCATTTGCGATTTGCTGATTTCGATGTTTTTTGGAGTTCCGGTGGATCCTGAGGTTTGTTGCTGGAAGTTAGTTTCATCAGAAAGCCATGCTTCGCAAAATGAAAATGCAGCTTTCGCAAAAAGTGGAAATTCCGATTCCATGTTTTCAAAATCTTCTTTTGATTGGAAAATTTGATTATTGAAATGGAGTTGGAACATG
>CAYTXN010000227.1:0-5690 GCA_964441195.1 uncultured Limnohabitans sp. | reverse complement strand
ATTCAAATCCCCGCTTCATCGCAGCTACATAATTCTGCACCTCCTTGACATCAGGGGAGATATTCACTTCGAAATCCAGGTTGGCTTTGTATAAGTCATCGTGCGTGGTAATGATGTTTTCCACAGAGGAGCTGTCCTTTGCCTCTTGAATTCCCAGGGTATTCAGCAAAATGATCTGATTTGGAATGGACTGAATAATCCCTTTTAGCTCCGCCAAGGCAGCATGAGCAGCTGGCAGTTGCTTCAGGATGGATTTGGTTTCCAAATCCTCCGAATAGGGTAAGGGAATCAGCTTCCAAGTCATTCTTTGTAAAGAAAAAGCGATTTTCTTTACAAAGTTAATCTCTTATGTAAAGAAAGCAAGCTTTTCTTTACATATCTAGTTTAGTGTGTAAAGATTTTTCAATTTTCTTTACAAAGCACTGTTGCTGTGTAAAGCTGCTTTACATTATCAAATGTTGCCTTCATGAAGTATGAGTTCAATCCGGAATTCGATGTCTCGATCCACCAAAGCTCGATCCTCCCAAGAGCCTTCATAGGCAATATTCCAATCAAAACGATCGATAAGAAATTGAGTGGATATTGAATTTTCTTTTTGAATTGCTGAAAAAGCAATGTTTTTGGTAATTCCTCGAATAGTCAGATTTCCGGAGATATTCAGATTTTCAGAGGAATGTCTGATTATCTCAGTGATTTCAAATGCTGATTTTGGAAAGTTATCCACATCAAAAAAGTCCGCATGCAATAAATGATCAGTCAAGTTTTTAATCGGAATCGGATCGGTTTTAGGGATGTCGGTGATAGAAATAGACTTCATGTCCATTTCAAATTTCCCTCCTAAAAATCCATTTTTATCCCTCAATAAAAACCCATCGCTGATTCTCACTACCCCTTCATGACTTCCTGCTCCCCGCATTTTGGTTCCTTTCCAGAAAAGTTTGGATTGGTCCAAGTCGAGTTTCAGCGTATCAACTTGCAAATCGACAATTTGCTTTTGACTTTGTTGCTTTTGGGTAAGAACTTTTTGGACCTCAGAATTTGACTTTTCCACACAGTTTGATGCCAATAGAAGTAGGACTAATATTCCAATCTTATTCATAGTCTGGAATATTTAGTCCCAAAATGATATCCCTGCGGAAAGTGAGAATACCGTTTTCCAGTTTTGGGTTTCCTATTCCAGAACCGCCTCGATTGCTGAAGGATTCTCTTTTTTGCTGAGTTAAAATCGGGTCATCTTCGAACATGAAGTCATCCAGATAATACTCGTTTTTGTCAGGTTCTTTGACTGTCAGGTGAATGTGTTCCGGTTCGGCTCGATCCGGATAGGCCGCTGGGCGGAATGTATAAAAAGTATAGCGCCCACTTTGATCTGTTTTTATCCAACCTCGCAGATATCCGTGCCGTCTCGCCCAACCGATTTCATTCCCTTTTTTGGGATAAATTCCTGTTCGGTCGGTGTGGTAGATGTAGAGGATTGCATCTTTAGCAGGGGTTTTTCCGTCCCTTTTGAATACAATTCCAGTCAGTTTGAGCTTGGGTTCTGTCACCTCAAAATCCGGAAGCGTATCAATGTGAGTTAATTGTTTTCCCCCAAATTCAAAAATTGCTTCGCAGCCTTCACAGCCTCCGCCAACTGTTTTGCGGGATTGAGCGGTGCAATTAAAATTCAGGAAAAGACAGAAGAGGATCAGGTAACTGGAATGGGTTCGATTCATCGTTTTCTTTTTTCTTACAAATTGAAAGAAAGAATTGGAGGCAGACAAAGCGGATGTTTTAACCTGTGGCCTTTTTATATCAAGCTGAGTGAACTTGCTCAAACTTGCCTCGAAAGTCCTGGACATAATTTCTACTCAGACGAAGTTCCTGTCCATTTGCAAGTAGAAGATCATAATCTCCATTGCCTCGTGAACTGATCGAATTTACTTTCCTCACATTTACCAAAGTTGTTTTATGGATTCGCACAAAAAATGCAGGGTCTAGTTTTTCCGAAAAAGATTTAAGTGATCCTTGTTGGAGATATTTTTTTTCAGCAGTAATAAACTCGATATAGGGAGTAGCGGAGGTGATGTAAAGAATAGAATCCGTGGAAACTTTCTCCGTTCTTTTCCCAGCCTGTAAAAGCAAAAAATCAGGTCGCTCTGACACTTTTTGAGCTTCAGAATTCTGCGATTTTTGATTTGGAATGAGGGAAATCGCGGTGTAGATCAGCAAATATTTGTATAAATCATTGGAAACCGAGTAGACTAGATTTCTCCAAAAGCCGAAAGTATGATTATAAAACAAACTTGAGACCGAGAACACCAAAAAGGAAAATAGTAGAAGATGGAGAATCGTAGCCATCAGAACAAAAAGGGACCGAGATGTCCATTTTGACCGAATGTCTAAAAGAACCTTTGATCTTCGGAATGCGAATCGTAGCAGGAAAGTGACTGGAAGGATCAACAACCAATAGAGATTAAACAGCAGCGACTCTGAAAAATAAAACGAGTAGGACTTATACCTAGACTGAAGGTAGTCTTGAAAAATAGTGACCAATAATATCAGGAGCAAGACCCCCAAAAACCTTAGGGTTAACTTGATTCTCGCTTTTCTGAAATTGAAGATTGCCACCGATTTGACCATAAAAGAATTACGGATTTTTCACCCAAAAGTCAAAATTGGCCGAATTATCTGCTTTTACAGGTTCTCTTATGTTTGCAACAAACGTTCCTAACCTGTTTTCTTTTTTCCAAAAAATCTAACCAAAAAACCAAAACCAATAATCACTAGGCCACTAATCCTTCCCCGAAACATATCTGGCCAGTTTAAATACCAGAAAGTGATGCCCACCAGAACTAGTGCAAGGCCAATTCCAATTAAAATATTTCCAATTAGCTTCATTGAGATCAGTCAGGAAACTGCGACTTGTCCATTCCCGGTACGATTCGCAATGCGTTTTTGTAGTAAAGCTTTTTCAATACTTCATCCGGAAGCCCCAAGCCATACATTGCCCAAAAGGCATGGTACTTTTTGTAGTATGGGAAATACTCATCCTCGGTCTCCAATACTCTGAAATAGGTATGGAATTCTTGAGGATTGTAAGCATCTTTTCCAAATAGAACCCGATCCTGATACTTAGTGAAAAATTCTTTTGCGCGCTTAGGCTGTCTGCCAAACTCTGCGATCACAGCACCAATTCCGAAATTGACATTAGAGTATTTTTCTAAATGTGCACTTGCGGCATCCAAATCATTTGCCATCCAACCCATGTGAGCATTGATAAAGGTGGTATTGGGATTCTTAGCAAATACATTATGTTGCTCGGCAATGATTTGTTCAAAAGGAACGGGATCCGTTGCTGATCTTTTTCTGTTAGGATTCAATTTTAACTCCAACCAGCGCTCATTGGTAGAGTCCATCGGCTGCCAAAATTGTGCTGGATCTGCGGAATGGATGATAACAGGAATACCGAGTTCTCCTGCTTTTGTCCAAACAGGATCCAAATCCGGGTGATCAACAGGTATCCGGTTACCATTGATGTCTTTGGAATTCAAGCCAAGGCTTTTATAGATTTTCAACCCGGAAGCTCCGGCTGCTACATCTTCTTCCAGCTCCTTGATAGCAATTCTAGTCCATTCGGAGTCTCCAAAACCCGCAAGATTCAGGTTGGTAAAAACCATGAATCGACCCGGAGCGTGTTTGTTGAACTCCTGAATCATGGATTTGATGTATTCTTGTTGCGAATTGCTGTCACCTCGTCCAAATCCTCGCCCACTCAGATTGACTAAAACTCCCATGTTCAATTCATCCATCTCCTGAACGAGTTTATCGATTTTTTCTTCGTTGATTCCACCTTGATGACTGTGAATATCTACGAAAGGGAATTTTGCCCGAGTGACTGGGTTTTGTGGGACTTTAAGGGAGGAAGGTGGATTGTAGTTTTCAAAGCTCACATCCTGAGCAAATGAAATCCCTGTCGAAAAAGATAATGCGGCTAATAGAGGTAAAATTTTCTTCATAATCGGTTTAACTGATAGCTGCTTGAAATGGATTTAGAATTTCTTTGAGTGGGAAAAAAGAAATCCCGACGGGTAAATCGGGATTTCAATGATTTAGCGTGCTGTACCTCCGTCGATTACCTGACCGAAGAAAATAGAATTCATAAACAGCTTATTGGTACCAAACCAGAATGCTCTGAAGTTTGGATTGTCTGCAAAGCCTACAATTCTTCCTCTTCCAACACCAGAGATTCGGATGACACTTCCGTTTTGGATTCCCGGTAGATTGCTTGGATGAAGATATCCTGAGGCCAGTGGATCTGCGGTGTAGACTAGTGGATTTGCATATGGATTTGGTGATACTTCCATGAAGAAATTATCATTTCGGAACGTGTATATTTCCTTTTCGGAATAGCCATAACCTATTGGATGAGTGACATCCAAGTTTGCTTTGAAAATGGCACCAAAAGTTCCTTTCGCTCCTGTAGCATTTTCAAAGTTGGCGTAGCTTTTTTGAACGCCCTTCTCTTCATTTTCTACGGTTCTGAAAGTGAAATTTCCGATTTCATTAGTTGTAAGGAATCGAAGTGCACCGCCTTTTGCAACAAGTGTACCACCTTTTGATGTCCATTCTTTCAATTTCTCCGCACCCATCTTTCCTAAAGAATTATAGTTGCCATCAGCCATCAAAATCACATTGTATCGATCTAGGTTGACACTATTGACCGAACCAACAGGTAGTAGCGTTACTGGCATTTGCATGCGTTGATCTAGTAAATGCCAGATTTCACCTGCCTCACCGCTATCTACTCCACCATCAACGAGTAGTGCGATTTGAGGAGTTTTCAAAGGAGCCATAAAGGTCGATCCCAAATTAGCACCACCAGTATAGCCAGTGGTCAAAGCATGGATATCAACATTAGATGTTTGAGCGATTTCCTGAAGTTTTGCAAAAAATGCTTGATCGTCCATTCCAGTTTCGCCTTTATCAACTAGGAGAGTACCTCGACCAAAGGTTTTTCCTTCTGAAGTGGTAAATTCAGCATTTGAAACTCTCACTAAAAAACCGGCCTTCAACAATTGGTAAGCCGCTTTTGGAGCATAATAATCTGCCCATTCCATTGCGTATTGATAGGCTCCTGCTTCACCAAATACCTGACCGGGTGCTAGTGAGAAGTCGGACTTATCTATCTGCTTCACGCTGGCAAGATTTAGGATTTTACTATTGAGTGCCATGAAATCCAAATGGAAAGCCATGGGGTAAGTCCATGCAGAAATGTCATAAAACAAGCTATCCTTAAAGGTCGTCCGTGTTTCAAACATTGCCTTGATCAGGCGATATTGCGGTTGATCAGCCGGAACGATGTAGGAGGTCTCCTTCTTGAATTCTTGTCCATTTAGTGTAATGTTTTCATTCAAAGCGAAAACTTTAATATCATGTTGTAGGATCAAATCTGCTAAGTGAAAACTTCTCGCATCATCATCTTTTGTTCCGAAAATGTATGCCTTGTTGGAATCAGTATCTGTTTCTGTTTTGATCTCTTTGTAAAAATCCTTCATCCACTGATTGAGCTCCACACGCATTTCCTTGGCAGCTTGGAAGGAGGATAGGTTGGCGGTAAACTGATTTCTGATAGTAAAAGGGAAGCTTAACATGCCATTGGCACTTTCCTGTAAGTGACCTCTGGAGCTCGCTTGTTCAAACAAAATACC
>CAYTXN010000226.1:0-5694 GCA_964441195.1 uncultured Limnohabitans sp. | reverse complement strand
AAAACTCCTCCAAAAAGGTGAATTTGAACATCCTCCCATGAAAATCCCTCAAATTGATATTGGAGAAATCCGCTAATTCCTGCTCCCAAAGCGGCAATTCCGCCAAGCAGAAAAGCAAGGCGTATTGCGGGTAGGAAAGTGTTCTTTTCTCTCTGAGGAAAAAAGCAGAGTACTATCCCAAAAACCAGAATTCCAATCGGCAAGTGAACCAACAAAGGATGCATTCGACCCAAAAGTGGTCCAATAAACTCAAGCATAAATTAAAATTCTGGTAGAACTTCTAAGTTTCATTATTGGGTAAATCAAGCCATCACTGCATGAATCAACTCCCCGTGGACATCGGTTAGTCGGAAAGGTCTGCCCTGAAAATCGTAAGTAAACTTCTCGTGATTGAAGCCCATCAACTGGAGAATAGTGGCATGCAAATCATGAACAGAAACACGCTCATCGACTCCAGAAAACCCAAAATCATCTGTGATTCCATAGCTCGCACCTTTCTTCACTCCGCCTCCTGCCATCCACATCGTGAAGGCATCCACGTGATGATCTCGGCCCATAAAGCCTTGTACTTTTCCTTCCCGGTTTTCCTGCATCGGCGTCCGTCCAAACTCCCCTCCCCAAACAACCAAGGTTTCCTCGAGCAATCCTCTTTGCTTCAAGTCCAAAAGTAATGCAGACATCGGTCGGTCAATTTCTCGGCATTTGTTTCTTAACCCCTTATCGATCGAGCCATCGTGATCGGTGCCGTGCGTATCCCAACCCCAATCATAAAGTTGAACGACCCGCACTCCTTTTTCCACCAGTTTTCTGGCTAATAGACAGTTGTTTGCAAAAGACTCCTCGCCGGGTTTGGTGCCGTAAAGTTCATGAATGTGGTCTGGTTCATCGTTGATGTTCATCACTTCGGGGACCTCGATCTGCATACGATAGGCCATCTCGTATTGATTGATTCGGGCTAGGATTTCTGGATCGCCAAAAGTCTCAAAATCCTCCTGATTGACCTGATTAATGGCTGAAATGACGTTTTTCTTTAGATCTCTGGACATGCCAGCCGGATCCTCGAGATAAAGAACGGGATCGCCTTTGGATCGGCATTGGACTCCTTGGTAAACTGAAGGTAGAAAACCAGAACCCCAAACGCTTTTGCCAGCGTCAGGAGTTTTTCCTCCGGAAGTTAAGACGACAAATCCCGGTAGATTTTGATTTTCGGTGCCCAAGCCGTAAGTCACCCAACTTCCCAGGCTTGGTCTACCAAGCCTCGGCGAACCCGTCTGCATAAATAACTGCGCAGGACCATGGTTGAACTGATCGGTATGGACCGCCTTTAGGAAAGCGACTTCATCTGTGACTTTAGCGAAGTGAGGCAAGTAATCCGAAACCCAAGCTCCGGATTGACCATGCTGGGAAAATTTAGCCTGTGGTCCAAGCATTTTCGGAACGCCACGAATGAAAGCAAACTTACGTCCTTCCAGTAAGCTTTCCGGGCAATCTTTGTCGTGGTATTTGGCAAGTTCAGGTTTGTAGTCAAAAAGCTCCAACTGAGAAGGTGCTCCCGCCATGTGCAAGTAGATAATGGATTTGGCTTTCCCAACGAAAGGTGGGGGCAAAGGGGCCAAAGGATTCAAGTCTCGCTCGCTCAAATTCAGGCCAGAAGATTTTTTGATCAGTTGCTCAGGTTCGCAACCAAAAAGCAAAGGCGCCATAGCCAAACCCCCAACTTTGCTCACACATTCCATCAGAAAATGTCTGCGGGTTTGATTTTGCAGCTTTTGCACTGCAAGTTCGGCGAATAGTTTTTCTAGATGCTTCATCAGGGCTTAGTTAGAAATTCATCCAAATTCATCATTGCACTGGCAACTACCGCCATTGCTGCTTCTTCTGGTTTTGCTCCGGGAAAGAATTCTTCCAAAGCGACTGGGTCATTTGTGAATTCAGTTTTGGCAGTTGTAAATAAGGCTAGGAGTGTTTTCTTTTTTCCTTCGGAAATCAGGCTCAGCAATAAATGTTGATAAGCTGAAGAAATTGCCTTTTCCGGATTTTCAGCTCCTTTCGCCCAAGCGTTTTTGCCTAGGTTTTTAGCCGCTTCAATAAAGACTGGATCATTGAGCGTGACTAAAGCCTGGAGCGGAGTGTTGGTGACCAACCGTTTGCTAAGGCATACTTCTCGGCTAGCCGCATCGAATGTAATGAAAGAAGGGTAGGGGCTGGTTCGCTTGAGGAACGTATAGATTCCTCGTCGATACTTGTCTTCGCCTTCGCTTTCAGTCCAGGATTCTCCATTATAAACCGTCTGCCAGATTCCTTCTGGTTGGTGAGGCTTGACTCCTGGACCATACATTTTCTCGCTGAGCAATCCACTCACAGCCAAAGCTTGATCCCGAACCTGTTCCGCTGAAAGTCTAAATCTTGGTCCTCGGGAATACCATTGATTTTCCGGGTCCAGTTCAAAAACTTCAGGTGATAGAATGGATGATTGTTTATATGTGGAGGAAGTGACGATTTCCCGGATCAAGTCTTTCAAGCTCCAGTCGTAATCATTCATGGTTTTCCAAGCCAAATAATCCAGCAATTCAGGATGGCTTGGGGGATCTGACTGGCTTCCCATATCTTCCAAAGTTCGGACGATTCCTCTGCCGAACAGCTGATCCCAAACTCGATTAACCAAAGTTCTAGCAGTCAATGGATTTTCAGAAGAAGTCAACCAATAGGCAAATCCAAGTCTATTATTAGGCCATTCCTCTTTCCATCCACCAAGTTCATCCGGTGTTTTTGGTTTGACTTCTTCTCCCAAAACCATCCAATTTCCCCGTTCAAAAACATATGATTTGCGAGACATGAAAGGAGGATTTTCGATCAGGATAGGAAGTCGGGTTCCGCGGAATTTCAGGAGTTCGTTCCAACTTGCCTCCGCTTCCTTGAACCCAGGTTTATCTTTTCCTTTCAGACTTGGTACAAAAGCAAACCAGACTATGGTCGAGGTATTTTGCTGGGGACCGGCGGAGGGATTTTTAGCTTCGATGTGGAGGTTTACTTTTCCTGAAATAGGCTTGAATGGAATTTGCTTGACTGTTTCCCCTTGGGTTTTATTCATGACAAACGAAGCGAGAATTTCACCTTCGGGGCCGTCTCTCCGGATCGTCATTTGCGTGCCATCCATTCCAGTCCAATAATCCAGCAAGAGCTGGTCTGAACCTTGGGTGTCTATGTTTTTGTAAACAGCCGAACCTCCTGACCATAATCCCAGCCATTTGGTATCGATCAACTCAGCTCGATTGAAATCCGTGGCAAGGTGCGCGGCATATTTTGGTTCGTAGAATTTGAGGAAATCGGCCCGCGCTTTTGCGCTCTTTTCACCTTCATTTTCTTTAGCCCAGGTAATTACATTTTCGACTTGACCTTGCTGTTCTTCTTCATAGAATCGCAGTCGAGGTTCTTCGTCGTGCGTGTCTTCATCCCGGGTATTGTTGAAAAATGCGGCGGATTGATAGAATTCTTCATGGCGGATTGGGTCATAGGTATGGCTGTGGCACTGTACGCATGCCATGGTGGTACTTTGCCAAACCTCATAAGTCGTATTCACTCGATCCAAAACAGCTGCGACACGGAATTCCTCGTCTTCGGTTCCTCCCTCGTCATTATTCATGGTGTTGCGGTGAAAGGCTGTTGCCGTCAATTGATCCTGAGTAGGATTTGGCAGGAGGTCACCGGCTAGCTGCTCAACAGTGAATTCATCAAAAGGCTTGTCGGTATTGAAAGCCCGAATCACCCAATCCCGATAGGGCCACATGGTACGGGAAACGTCTCGCTCATAGCCTTTGGTGTCTGCATATCTGGCCAGATCAAGCCACCAAGTCGCCCACTTTTCTCCAAATGAATCTTGTTTTAAAAGTTGATCGATAGCCTGATTGTAAGAGATTTTTCCCGAAGAAAAATCAGAAACTAAAGACTCCGAAGGAGGCAAACCCGTCAAATCCAAAGCAACTCTTCGAAGCAAGCGTAGTGGTTGTTCTTCTACGGAAGGTTTGAGGTCTTTTTTTTCCAGTTTTTCCCGAATAAAATAATCGATAGGCGAAAGCTTGACTTCAGAATCTCCACTTCCCATGCCAGCAACTTGGGTCTGTGAGGGGATTTCAGGTTTCTGGACTGGCTGATAAGCCCAATGCTTTCCCCATTTGGCACCTTGCCGGATCCAGGTTTTAAGCAAATCAATTTCTTCATCCGAAAGTGCTGCCTTTTGGTAGGGCATTCTCAATTCAGGATCGGAATGGGTCAGACGCTTGATCATTTCACTGGAATTGGGACTACCAGGAACAATCGCAGGAAGTCCGGATTCATTCAACGCGAAGGCTTCTTCTTCAAAAAGAATACTGAATCCCCCGTTTTTCTTTACTCCACCGTGGCAGGTAATGCAGTGTTTGTTGAGGATAGGCTTGATTTCGGTGCTGTAATCAACCTCTTTTTCAGGTCCAAAAAAGAAAAACCCAATAAGGGAAATCCCGATAAGTAGGCTAAGAAGTAATACTATCCGATTCATTTCCAAAAGACTAGAATGAAAAATAGAGATTTTCAAAATAGAATGGAAACCAAAACGGTCTGATGGCTATTAAAAAATGGAAAAGCCTCCTTGTGAGCAAAGAGGCTTCTTTGGTAGAATTATTTTTTCGGAGGAAAGAAGGTCGGGAGGTTTTGGAGAATGTCTTTCGTCATCGCATCCAAGTCATAATCAGGTTGCCATCCCCAGTCTTCCCTTGCTCGACTGTCATCAATAGTGTCTGGCCAAGAGTCAGCAATCGCTTGACGGAAATCCGGGTTGTATTCAATCTCAAATCCAGGAACATGTTTTTTGATGCTTTCGAATATCTCCTTTGGAGAAAAGCTCATCCCTGAAAGGTTGTAGCTGGATCGGATTTTAATCGATTCCCGAGGCGCATTCATCAGATCGAGTGTAGACTTGATCGCGTCAGGCATGTACATCATTGGTAGGTAGCTGTCCTCACGTAAGAAGCAGGAGAACTTTTCCCCAGCTAAAGCTTTATGATAAATATCTACCGCGTAATCCGTCGTACCACCGCCCGGAAGTGATTTGTAACCAATCAAACCTGGATAACGCAAGCTCCTGACATCAACATTGTATTTTTGAAAATAGTATTCGCACCATCTTTCTCCGGCTTGTTTGCTGATACCGTAGACGGTATTAGGTTCTTTGACGCAGTATTGAGGAGTATTAATTTTTGGAGTATTTGGCCCGAAAACAGCGATTGAGGAAGGCCAGTAGATTTTGTCCAGCTTCAATTCCTTGGCTAGTTCCAGTACGAAAAGCAGACTTTCCATATTGAGATGCCAAGCGAATTTGGGGTTTTTCTCTCCTGTAGCAGAAAGTACAGCCGCGAGGTGATAAATCTGCGTGACATTTTCTTCCAAAACCAAATCATGAAGTGCTTCTTTATTCATTGCATCCAAGACTTCAAATCGGCAATAATCAAACTCCGATCGAGCGGAATCTCTGAGATCTGTAGCGATAACTTGCTCTCCGCCAAACTGATCGGCAATAGATCGGGTGAGTTCTGAGCCGAGCTGTCCGGCAGCTCCGATGATTAGGATTTTTTCCATGGTAGAATCTTTCAAAAATGCCTCAAACAGGCCTTGAGGGTTTTTGTTTATATTTGGGTTTGCTGCGCAAAAGTAGTAAAAATC
>CAYTXN010000225.1:0-5701 GCA_964441195.1 uncultured Limnohabitans sp. | reverse complement strand
CGATTGGATGTCTCAGTTTTCCTTTTTGGAATTTATCAGAGATGTAGGCAAGCACATCACGGTGAACTACATGATGTCCAAAGACAGTGTAAAACGCCGTTTGGAGGATGGAAATGGACTTTCTTTCACTGAATTCACATATCAACTGATCCAAGGATACGATTTCTATCACCTTTGGAAAAACATGAATTGTTCAATCCAACTTGGGGGTTCTGATCAGTGGGGAAATATCGTCACCGGTACCGAACTTATCCGAAGAATGGGCGGAGGAAGTGCTTATGCTTTGACAGTTCCGTTGATTACAAAAGCTGACGGCACCAAGTTTGGGAAAACGGAGGGTGGATCTGTCTGGCTCGATCCTGAGAAAACTTCACCTTATGCTTTTTATCAGTTTTGGCTAAATGTCTCCGATGAAGACGCTTCTAAATACATTCGAATCTTCACCGTTTTGGATCAGGAAACCATCGAAAGTCTGGAAGCTGAGCATGCGCAGGCACCTCATTTGAGATTGCTTCAAAAAGAAATCGCTAAGCAAGTCACCACGATGGTTCATAGCGAAGCAGATTATGAAATGGCGGTGAAGGCTTCCGAAATTCTTTTTGGAAAGTCATCCACCGAAGATTTGGCTTCACTGGATGAGCGGACATTTTTGGCAGTTTTCGAGGGAGTTCCTCAGGTTCAAATAAGCAAAACTGAATACGAGTCAATTGAAAATGTACTCGATCTATTTGGTGAAAAAACGCAGGCTCAGATCTTCCCGTCTAAAGGCGAAGCCCGGAAAATGATTCAAGGTGGCGGCGTCAGTATCAATAAAGAAAAGCTTGGCGATCCAAATGCTTCCTTGAATTTCAACCTTCTTCAGGGCAAATATCTATTGATCCAAAAAGGAAAGAAAAATTATTACATTTTGGAAGTTAAATAATCACTTGACCACCAATCCAAAAGGCCTCAAAAATTATTTTGAGGCCTTTTTTATGAGGGTAAACTTAAAATTAACCTGCGCTTTTGACCCTGATTTAATATCTTTGCAATCGACTTTTAAAACTTGGTTTCAGAATTATGGCAGGAGAAAAAAATAAAGAAAAACTCATTTTAGATTCAGCAGTAGCACTTTTCACCACAAAAGGATACAATGCAACACGCATGGAAGATGTGGCTAAGCGAGTGGGAATCAGCAAGGGACTTACCTACTTTTACTATAAAAACAAAGAGGATCTTTTCATGGCTTTGACCAAGAAAGCCTTCGATCAGTTTAAGGAAGAATTCAGAGAAGTGTTGCGCTCCAAAGGAAAAAATGGCCTTGAAATGCTGACTGATCTGATGGAAAAAATCATCAATTTCTCAGCCGAGCAGCCAGTTTATTATCACGCCGTTGTGAATTTTTTGGATGTTCTAAAAAAGTACAACGATCGAGCTATGAGAAAGGAAATTGATCCGATGATTTTGGATTCGATCCATTTTCACAAGCTTCTGGAAATCCATCACGAGCCTGTGAAACTAGGAATGCAAATGGTTTCACTTGGTATCAAAGATGGAAGCATTCGACCGGAATTACAGCCGGAGATCACATTCTATACCGTTTGGAGTATGATTATTGGATTTGAAAAAATGAGTGGCCCGGTGGGTTTCGAAGGGAAAGAAACCAAAGTTAGCGCTGAAGCTTGGAAGCTCGGTTATATAAAATTGATGCAAGATATGCTGAGAGGCACAATTCAGGCTAGCCGTCCAGCGATTGTTCAGACGAGCCTGTTTTGATACAAGATATTAGTATCAAGACATAAGTATCAAGACAGTAATTTCAATGACATTAAAAACAAGAGCCAAGACATTGAAGATTTCTATGTCTTGGCTCTCGCTTATTGCTTCTATTTTTTTTTCTCTATTGTCTTAATACTAACATCTAGATACTAGATACTTAAAATCATCTGCTTTTCCAGAGATCCTTCATCTGCTTGCCGTTCATAACTAAGACAAACCTTGCTGGATTTGGGATCAAAACAATACGAACGTCGAGCTTTTCAAATTGATCTGACTCAATAGGAACTCCCACTTTACCCTCGACTTCATAGGTCACAATTCCATTCGCATCAGGAAGCATTTCTTTATAAGCATTGGACAAATAGGCGGAAGGAAGTAAAATATCTGTGTCAGATTTGAGCTTGGAATAAATCTTTTCTAGTTGAGGTTCAAGCACTTCCTCATAAGCTTCATTGAAATCATCCTCTAAATCGTGTAATTCCTCCTCCAGGTCATCATAGCTTTCATCGCTATAATCCATTTTACTGAGTAGGTTTCTTTTTTGTACGATTTCAGTGAGTTGCTTGTCCAGCTGTTCCCAATTCATTGGATAATCTTTTTGGTTTAAAGTGCAAAGATGACCATTCATTCTTTTTTCCCCGAAGAATATCAGAAAAATTAACTCACAAGGAGAATTTTTCCATTTCGTCCAGGCTGAGAATAGGCCTCCAAAGCCTGCTTAAATTCCTCCAATTTGAATTTTCCAGCGATATCAATTTTAGAGTTATCATTCATCAGAAAACCAAAAATCGCTCTAAAAGCTTTACTCCGCTCCGCTTCATTCATCTCTTCCATACAGGAAGTGAGCCAAAATCCCTCGATTTTCAAATCTTTAAAAATCAGTAAGCCGCTATTGATTGGCATATTTTCTAAAGCCAATGCTCCAAAAACCATCATTCGGCCCTTTTGCCGGAGACAAGCCAAAGCTTTAGCACCTAGCATTCCTCCAACTGCATCAAAGATAACATGGACTCCCCCATCGGTCTTTTCAGGAATCACTTTCTGTATTTTTTCAGTTTCTGTGTTGATCACCAAATCAGCTCCCAAGCTTTCCAGAACTTCCTTCTGAGAATCGTGACGTACAGTTGCTGCTACTTTGATTCCTTTTGCTTTGGCCATTTGTATGGCAAACTTCCCAAAGGCTGAAGCACCAGCAGTGATCAAAAGCCATTCATCAGCCTTCAAACCAGATTTTTCGATCATCGCAAATGCAGTCATTGGATTGACAAAAGCCTGGCAAGCCACTTCATCTGGCATTGCATCTGGAACTGGAATAACCAAAGCAGCAGGCAAACAAAGATATTCTCGCCAAGTCCCAATAGCCGTAAACATGACGCGTGTTCCGGGTTTCACTTTTCCAGCTTCATCCCCTTTTTCCACTACTCCACTTGCTTCAAATCCTGCACTGCTGGGAAGCTTTGGCGTGATACCATACATCCCCCGCACAAACATGATATCGGAAGGATTAATATTTCGGGCAGTCACCCGAATCAAAACTTCGTGCGGCTTCGGAGTTGGAATTGGACTATCTACAAGTTGAAGGACTTCCAGAGGTTGGCCAGTTTGTTCAAAAAGGAGTTCTTGCATTTTGAGATATTAATTGTGTGACTTTAATCAGATTTATAATGATTGAGTTAAAATAGTAGGTATTGTCTCAGACAAATTTTCATATCTTAAGGTTCAATATAAACCTAAACATATGGATTTGTCCACTGTTTTTTCCCTTGAAGGAAAAGTTGCTCTAATCACAGGTGCGAGTAAAGGAATCGGATTTTCCATTGCTGAAATTTTTGCAGCTGCCGGGGCAAAAGTCGTCATAAGTAGCCGTAAGCAAGACGTTCTTGATGAGATGGCTAATCAGCTAAAAAGTAAAGGATACGAGGCAACTGGTATTGCCTGTAATGTTGGAAATATGGAAGAACTTCCCTTACTGGTGGAAAAAGTTGTAGAAAAATATGGGACGATTGACATTTTGGTAAATAATGCTGCCGCAAACCCCGTGTTCGGACCTGTCCATGAGACAAGTATGGAGGCCTTTGACAAAATTATGGATGTCAACGTTAAAGCACCTTTTCAACTTTGCAGACTATGTTTTCCCTACCTCAGAAGATCTTCCGGAGCTTCTGTGATCAATATTAGTTCGATTGGAGGTCTTTCTCCAGAAACCGGATTAGGCATTTATTCAGTTTCCAAAGCTGCTTTGATTTCTCTAACCAAAGTGTTTGCAAAAGAATGGGGTGAAGCTAAAATCAGAGTCAATGCGATCTGCCCAGGTTTGATCCAAACCAAGTTTTCGGAGGCCCTCTGGTCCAATGATAAAATTATGAACATGGTCCTGAAACAACTGGCGATCAAGCGTGCGGGCACATCCGAAGAGATCGGAGCCATGGCACTTTTCTTAGCAGCATCTGCCTCTTCCTACACCACCGGTGCTGTATTTACGGCGGATGGTGGATTTACGATTTAAAATATTCTAATGCATTCTACCCAAAATTTCCCTGAAGAAGAGCTAGCACCACTTCTTGAAAAATACCGTGAATTCGTAAAAAAGGAGCTTTTCCCAATCGATTTGAATGTTGTGACAGGTCCATTTCGATCCTATCTTCCACAGCTTGAATCACTTCGATCAAAAGCTAGAACACTCGGACTTTTTGCGCCTCATCTTTCCGAAGAAGATGGCGGTATTGGATTGAATCTTGTTCAATTTGCTCGGGTTTCAGAGATTTTAGGCCAAAGCCCTATCGGACATTATGTATTCAATTGTAATGCTCCAGATATTGGAAACATGGAATTACTCCATCTTTTTGGCTCTGATGAGCAAAAGGAAACCTGGCTAAAACCTCTTCAGGAAGGCAAAATCCGAAGTTGCTTTGCCATGACAGAACCAGATCACGCAGGAAGCAATCCAATCAATATGAGTACAACTGCTGTCCGGGAAGGCGATTCTTATCGTATCAACGGACATAAATGGTTTACCACTTCGGCTGATGGAGCAAGCTTTACCATTGTGATGGCTGTGACTAATCCAGAGGCTGAATCGCCCTATCAGCGGGCGAGTATGATCATTGTCCCACTGGATAATCCGGGGTATAAGTTCATTCGAAATATTCCCATCATGGGTGAAGCGGGCGAGGACTATATGTCTCATGCTGAAATCCGGTTTGAGGAATGCATAGTTCCTGTCACAAATCTAATTGGAGTTGAAGGGCAGGGTTTTGCTTTAGCACAAGAACGGCTCGGGCCTGGACGAATTCATCACTGCATGCGCTGGATCGGAATCTGCGAACGGGTTTTTGATTTGATGTGCAAAAGAGCAGTATCACGAGAATTGGATCATGGAAAACCATTGGCGGAAAAGCAAACCATCCAAAATTGGATCGCGGAAAGCCGTGCTGAAATCAAAGCCAGCCGCTTGATGGTGTTAGATACTGCTGAGAAAATGCAGGAATTGGGTGCAAAAGCTGTTCGGGAAGATATTTCAACGATCAAGTTTTTTGTGGCTGATGTACTGATGAAAGTCATTGACCGAGCGATACAGGTTCATGGAGCTTTGGGAATTACCGATGATACCTTGCTTTCTTTTTGGTACCGGCATGAGCGTGGAGCTAGAATTTACGATGGCCCGGATGAAGTACACAAATCAGCTTTGGCTCGAAGTATTCTGAAAAAATACAATTCAAATGCCTAATCCACTCAATTTTTCCAATTTCAAAACTTTCCTTTCTGGAAAACTGTCATGCGATCCAGAGACTATTGAAATCAATCAGATTGCCGGAGGTTATTCTAATTTGACTTTTTTGGTCCAAACCTCAAGAGGAAAATTTGCGATGAGAAGAGCTCCTTTCGGAGAAAAAATCAGCAAAGCCCATGACATGGGCAGAGAATATCAGGTACTTGAAGCACT